>JAYTMG010000549.1:0-1731 GCA_043728745.1 Verrucomicrobiaceae bacterium | reverse complement strand
GGATTCTGTTTTTGGTCTTTCACTCACCAAAATACCAATATGAACAAAAGCTTCCTCAGCCTGAGCATCGTAGCCGCACTCGCTGGAACCGCACTCGCGGATATCCAGGATCCACCGATGAATGACCACGGTCCCACGCGTAAACTCGCTCGTGGCTTCGCAAACATCGCCTTTGGGAGCACAGAGATTCTGACTTCCATCGTCCAATCCAATAATCGCGATGGAAACGCCGCCGAGTGGAGCTACGGATTGTTCCGCGGTATCGGACGCACTTTGAACCGCATGGGTGCAGGAGCATACGAGGTCTTCACCTTCCCGTTCCCAACCGTGAAACTTTCCTACCGCCCACCCTATAAGTCGAACATCCCGTGGATTCACGGTGGCTACGAAGAATTCCCGCCGGAACTCGGCTGGAACAGCCGCCGCAACTACACGACCTCGGCCTACGTAGCCTGGTAGTCAACCGACAGGTTCTAAAAATTTCAGAGGCTTCCGTCCCGCGGGATGGAAGCCTCTTTTTCTCTCTCTACTACTCATGAAAAAAACAGCCACCGTCACCATCTCCGACGTCGCCTCTGGCGGCAAAGGCGTCGCCCGCCACGAAGGCAAAGTCTTTTTCATCCCGTTCACCGCTCCCGGCGATGTCGCACTCGTGCGCGTCACCAACGACAAGAAGAAATTCGCCGAGGCGGACGCCCTTGAAATCATCACCCCATCGCCCGACCGAGTGGAGCCGAAATGCACTTACTTCGGCCACTGCGGCGGCTGCGCATACCAGCACATCGCCTACCCCGCCCAGCTCACGCTCAAACAGCGCCAGGTCGAGCAGACGCTTCGCCGTGTGGGGCGTCTCGAAGAAGTCCCGATGCGCCCGATCATCCCCGCGCCCGAGCCCTACGCCTACCGCAATCGCATTCGCGTTCACGTCGAGCAGCGGCAGGTCGGTTTTTTCGCCCACGCATCGCATGAGCTCGTCCCCATCAGCCGCTGCGAAATCGCGAAACCCGGCGTCAACGAAACCCTCCACGACCTCCGCCGCGCCGGGCCCAAGGATGGCGACTACACACTCGTCGCGACCGCAGAACGCGGCCGATTCTTTGAGCAGACCAATGACGAAGTCGCGGCGATGATGCTCGCTCTCGTGGAGACTCTCGTGCCCGCAAACCACGACTTGCTCGTCGATGCCTATTGCGGCGGAGGCTTTTTCGCCCACCGGCTCGCATCCAAATTTAAGAGCGTCGTCGGCATCGAAGAGAGCGTCTTTGCCGTGGAAAACGCCACGCGCACAGCCGCACCAAACGAACGCTTTATCGCCGGTGACGTCGCCGAACATCTCTCCAGCGTGCTCGCACCCGCGACACCCGCGACGACCACGCTCTTGCTCGACCCGCCCGCAACCGGCCTTGCTCCGACGGTGTTAGAGCACATCCTGGCATCATCCCCGGCGAACATCATTTACGTCTCGTGCAACCCCGCCACGCTCGCACGCGACCTCGCCGCACTCGTCCCGACTTATCAGATCAAAAGCGTCACTCCGATCGACATGTTCCCGCAGACTGCGGAGGTCGAAGTAGTCGTCGAGCTTGTTTGCACCGGCAACGTGTAGTGCGCGGTCTGCGGCTGAGTAATTACTTCTACTTTGTTACTTGCGCTGAGGCACCGCGAGATTGGCCCGCGAAAAACGCAAAAAAGCGCGAAATGGGAAATCCTTTCGCGTCTTTTCGCGTCTTT
>JAYTMG010000548.1:0-5872 GCA_043728745.1 Verrucomicrobiaceae bacterium | reverse complement strand
GCGCCGTTTCCGATACAGACGTCGCTTTACGCTGCGTCAAAAGTGGCGTGCGAAGGGCTGATTCAGGCGTATTGCGAAGGATACGGGTTTGAGGGAACGATCTTCCGTTTCGTCTCGATTCTCGGCGAGCGTTACACGCACGGGCACGTATTCGATTTTTATAAGCAACTCCGCGAGCACCCGGACCACCTCCGCGTCCTCGGCGATGGCACCCAGCGGAAAAGCTATTTGCATGTCGGGGACTGCGTCTCCGCACTCATTCACACGGTGGATGAGGGACTCGCGGCAAAGGCCCGGCAGCGCGTGGTGACCTTCAATCTCGGCACCTCCGAGTATTGCGCGGTGACGGATTCGATCGGCTGGATTTGCGCCCGGATGGGAGTGGCACCGCGGCTGGATTTCACGGGCGGTCAGCGCGGCTGGGTGGGCGATAATCCGTTCATTTTTCTCGATACCGCGCGCATCCTCGCGACGGGCTGGAGGCCGCAATTGACAATCCAGCAGGGCATTGAGCGGACCGTGGACTGGCTCAACGCGAACGAGTGGATTTTCGACACGCGGGCGTAGTGCGACGGGGAAGTTCTGCGCGGGGCGTCTCTGGATTTTGCGTAAAGTTGGAGAAAAACCTGTTAGAGCCATTGTCAGAAAGAAAGTTGGATGCTACGACTCTTTATTCCCGCATTATATGCCATTAACTTCAGAAAATCAGCTTACACCCGGACAGCGCGCCCTTTACCAAAAGGCGCGCCAGGCGAACGAGATTGGTAACCACGGATACGTCATTCAGCTCATGCAAAGTGTGCTGAAAGAGCAGCCGAATTTCTTGGACGGGCGGAAGCTCGTTCGCGCAGCGGCGCTTGCCGCGACGCAGGGCAAGAAATCGGGCATGTCCCTTGCGGGCACCACGCTTGGCCTCACAGCGGCCAGCACCTTGAAAAAGGACCCGATCGCCGCAATCGAGATTGCCGAGAAAACGCTGGCGACCGACCCGAAGAGTGTCGCCGGAAACCAGCTCCTTTTTGAAGCCGCGAAAAAAGCAGAAATGCCCGAGACTGCATCGTTTGCTTTGGAAACGCTCGTCGGTGCAAACATCCAGGACACGAAGGTGATGCACCAACTCGCGGACCACTACATTTCCCTCGGCGAAAGCGATAAAGCCGTCGCCATTTGCAATCGCATCCTTCAGGTCAACCCGAAGGATCTCGAAGCACAAAAGAAGGGCAAGGATTCCTCGGCATCGGCAACGATGAAAAAAGGCGGCTGGGAAGACAGCGCGGGCACTGGCGGAACGAAGAGCTTCCGCGATTTGATCAAGAATCAAGACGAGACGAAGAAGCTCGAAGACAAAGGAAAGATCGTCCGCACGGTGGAACAGATATCGAGTCAGATCGCCGACCTTTATCCGGATTGGGAGGCCAATCAGGAACACGTCGATAACTCGAAGCGCATGGCTTCGCTTTACGAGCAGCTCTATGAAGTCTCGATCGCCGAGGGTCAAACGCCTGAGGAATCTGAGTCCCACCTCGACAGCGCCGTCTGGTACTACGGCCACAGCAACACGATTCTGAACAATAGCGACCCGAACATTCAGCGGAAATTTAACGATCTGAAAATGAAGAAGACGGATCGCCGGGTAGATACCCTTGAGCAATGGCTCGCCGGCGTGGAAGACAAGACGCACCCGGAAGTGCTGCCTTACGTGGACGAACTTAACAGCTTGAAAATCGAACGCGCGACGACCCTGCTTGATGTCGCCAAGAAGCGGGTGGATGACAACCCTACCGATCTTTCGCTGCGTTTCGAATACGGCGATGTGCTGATGCGGGCGGGACGTTTTACCGATGCGATCCCAGAGCTCCAGCGCGCGAAGCAAAATCCGAACGTCCGACTGAGGGCGACGAATTTCCTCGCTCAATGCTTCGTGGAAAAAGCGATGTACGACCTTGCGGTCTCCACATTTAAGGGCGGCATCAGCGAGATGCTGGTGATGGATGTCACTAAAAAGGAGATGCTTTACAAGCTTGCGCTGGTTTATGAAAAACTCAGCAAGAAGGACGAGTATCTCGATTGCTTGAAGCAAATTTACGAGGTTGATTACGGATACCTTGATGTCGCGAAGCGCGTGGAAAGCAGCTACGGCTCTTAAAAAAGGTTTTGAATAATTCGGAACTGAGGCGAGTCTGAAGCTCCGAACACAAATACGATATGAACAAAATCCTCGCATTTTCCATCGCTGCAATCGCAGCAACCATCATGACGGGCTGCGTCGCCGAAGGCGGCTACGGTGCAGTATATGGCAGACCAGCTTATCGGAGCGCGTACGTGGATGACTACGGTCCATCCAGCTACGGCAGTTACGGCTACGGTTACGGCGGGTCGCGGTACGGTTACGGTGATTCGCGTTACGCTCAGGAAGTCATTTATATCGACGGACGCGCTTGCCATCATGACCGCGACAGCGACCGCTACTACTACAGTTCCGGAAGAAATCGCGTTTACATCTCGGACGACCAATACAACCGCAACCGCTCGGCGATCGCACGCTGGAAGTCGGAGCAGAACCAGAAGGAAGCTGAGGCGAAGTATAACTACGCCAAGAATAAGCAGAAGCTGGAGTCTGCGAAGCAGCAAAACGAGTGGAAAGAGCGGCAGGCTCGATATAATTACGAGCAGGAGAAGAAGCAGTATCAGTATCAGCAGAAAGTTGCTTCCAACCAGGCAGAGCTCGATCGTGCGAAGTATAAATCGAATTTAAACGAGCAAAAGAAGCAGTGGGAGTATCAGCAGAAAGCTGCCGAGTACCGCCAGCGTCAGGCCGTCGCGAAGTATAAATACGATCAAGGCATCCGCTCGAACGACGACGACGACAAGAAGAAGAAGCGGCGCTAAACTTCAAAAATCAGAGGGCTCACGGGGTGCGTACAGTCGAATTATTCAGACTGGGGATCGCATCCCAAATTGCCATGAAGTGCGCCTTGCGGTTCGGCTGGATCGGACGGAGCATCTGAGACACGTCGTTTATAGGCGGGGGAGCGTTTAGCGCTTGCGAGCTTTCCCTGCGCGGATGTCGAGGACTTGCTCTGCGAGAGGCAGGTCGCGGGCGAACGTGATTTTGAAGTTGTAGTCTTCGTTCGGAAGGAGCGCGACGTGTTTGCCGAGTTTCTGCACGGCGGAGACTTCATCGGTCACGAGTTCGCTGTGCGCCATGAGGGAGGCGTATGCTTGCTGGATGAGCGCGGTCTTGAAAATCTGCGGCGTCTGCATAGCCCAAAGTCCCTGACGGTCCACGCTGTCGGAAACCATCAGTTCGTACGAAGCGCGTTTGACGGTGTCGGGGATCGGCGATGCGCAGCAGGCGGCACCGTGGACGCGGGCGAGGGCAAGACAGTCGGAGATGAGTTGCGGCGTAACAAGCGGGCGTGCTGCGTCGTGAATCGCGACAAATTCGGCGCGCTCGTGGGCGACGGATTTCAGGCCATTCCATACGGAAAGGTGCCGCTCGGCACCGCCCTGAATGGTGTTGGTGAGCTTTGTGAAGCCCTCTGTTTTTCCGAGTTGCTCAATCTCCTGCACGCGGTCGGGGCGTGTGACGACAATGATTTCATCGACATCCGGGCACGCCTCGAAGGCGGCGAGCGACCACGCTAAAACGGGTCTGCCGTTGAGCGGTGCGAACAATTTATCGAACCCCATTCGACGGCTGCTGCCGCCAGCGACGATGATTGCGGAGAGCATTTACGCGAGCAGTTTACCGACGATTCCGCTGAGCGTTTTGCCGTCTGCGCGTCCGTCTGCACGCTCGTTGGCGGCTTTCATGACTGCGCCCATTTGCGCTTTTCCGGTGGCTCCGATGTCGGCGATGACGGCTTTCACGAGCGCTTCCATTTCCTCGACGCTGAGCGGCTTTGGCAAATAGGCGGCGATGATCTCGGCCTCGGCTTTTTCCTTATCGGCGAGGTCTGGGCGCGTGGCTTCGAACGCGGCGATGGAGTCCTGCCGTTTCTTGAGTTCTTTGCGGACGATGGCGATGCAGGTCGCGGTGTCGGCGGCGATGGCTTCATCGGACAAGCCTTTTTCGATTGCGGCAGCTTTGATGGCGCTTTTGAGGCCGCGAACCACGGTGAGGCGGTCCGCCGCCCTGGCACGCATGGCGTCTTTGATGTCGGAGTCGAGTTGAGCGAGCAGTGTCATAAGTGCGGTGAAGTTAGCGGCGGGCTTTTTTCGGGCAATTGTTTTCCGCGTTCGACATGCGGGCGGTTGGTGTGCAGTTGTGTGCATTATGTCTGCAATCGAGGCGAAGGGCCTGACGAAAATTTACCGAACTTATAAAAAGAAACCCGGCCTTTGGGGGGCTGTGCGCGGGCTTTTCCGCAGGGAGTATGAGGAGGTGAGGGCGGCGGACGATGTTTCGTTCACGATCGAGGAGGGCGAGTGTGTCGGATTCCTCGGGCCGAATGGAGCGGGGAAAACGACCGTGCTAAAAATGCTCAGCGGCTTGCTGAATCCGACGAGTGGCGACGCGCGCGTGCTGGGGCATGTCCCGTGGAAACGCGAGGACGCGCTGAAGCGACAGTTTGCGCTGCTCATGGGGCAGAAAAATGCGCTGTGGTGGGATCTCCCCGCCCGCGAATCGCTGGAGTTAAACAAGACGATCTACGGGATCGCCGATAAGGATTACCGCGAGGTCGTCGATGGGCTCACGGCTTTGCTGGATGTCGGCGACAAGCTCGACGTGATGGTCCGCGAATTGAGCCTCGGGGAGCGCATGAAGTTCGAGCTAATTGCTGCGTTGCTCCACGCGCCGAAGGTTCTCTTTTTGGATGAGCCGACGATCGGTCTTGATGTGACTTCACAGCAAAAAGTGAGGGAGTTCCTCCAGCACTACAATCGCGAGCGGAAGATCGTCACGATGCTCACGAGCCACTACATGGCGGACATTGAGGCGCTGTGCCAGCGTGTGATCATCATTGATCACGGGCGCATTTTTTTCGACGGCCCGCTCAGCGGAATCATCGAGCGCTTTGCCGCGCACAAGATCCTCGGCTTCACATTTGCGGAGAGTGCGGAGCATGATTTATCGGCCTTCGGGGAGGTTCTGGAGAAGACGCAAAACCAAGTGCGTATCCGCGTTCCGCGTCCAAAGGTGATGGAGATTTGCCGGGAGGTGATGGGGCGTTTTGTGGTGACGGATATGAGCGTCCAAGAGCCGCCGATTGAGGACGTCATCCGGCAGTTTTTCGGAACCGCCACGCCGAAGCCTTGAATGTGTGACGCAATTCGTGCCCTGCGACTTTGCTGCGAAGGGTCACTTGGCCGTCGCGGAGGACAGCGTTTGTTTTTATCGCAGCCTCGCTAACTTGGAAAGTAAAGTCCCCGTGGTTCGCACTGCCGAATGCGAAAAACTGCGCGTCCGGTAGTGTGGAAGCCTCGACGGGGGCAGCCCCGTCAGCGCGATTCGCTCGTTCCGCCCCGCTTCATTTTAACTAACTTTGAACTACGCCCGCAGAGCCGGGGCGTGATTTAATGTAGAATCGAGTCAGGGCGATGGTGACGCGTGGAAATACCGATTGATGAATGTCGATTGTTGATTGTTGAAGTTTCGGATGGTGACGCGGCTCGTGAGAGGCGGAAAACTTCAACAATCAACAATCCGAGTTCATCAATCAGCGGCGGCCGGATGAGTATTACAATTCCACTTTGAACTACGTCCGCAGAGCCGCAGCGCGGTAGGGAGTGCTCGACATCTGTGCGGGGGTTCTGTTTGTTGCTCCTCGAACTACCGATTTTATGAACATTCAAAAAATGATGAAACAAGCGCAGCAGATGCAGGAAAAAATGCAGCGCGCGCAGGAAGAACTGGGCGAGAAGGAAG
>JAYTMG010000547.1:0-4158 GCA_043728745.1 Verrucomicrobiaceae bacterium | reverse complement strand
GAGCTGGAGCAAGCTGCGAAGCCGAATGTTACGGCTGCGAGTGCGATAAGAGCGATAATGCGCATGGTATGAAGTGTCACCCCTTTCTGTGGCTGGTTGCTTTCAAGGCGACGGTGTAGAGGGGCAGACCACACGGTGACAACTGTATTCTGCAATTGGTGAACGATTTCCGCTCATCTCGGGCCAGTTTCAGGATAAACCCGCACATCTTGCGGGGTTCCCGGAGGTAAACCACTAATTTGCGAAACGACACCCTCCGTCAGGGCATCGGCAACAAAATGAAGTTATTACGCCAGTTCGCACACTCCGCCGTTGAGCAGGAGAGTCGCGAGCCCCGACATCCGCAGTGAATTATGCACGGACGCCGTCGGCTTGACGAATTCCAACTCCAGGCCGGCCGCTCTCACCAGCTTGCGAAGCCTTACTAATACAGAGATTCCAGCGCTATCGAGGAAAGTAACCTGCGACAGAACGACCGTCACTTTCTGACCGGAATGAGCATCGTTAATCAGCGCGGCGCAACACTCGAAAGTCCCCGTCGCTGTTGCTTCGGTGAGTTCGCCCCGCAGATGCAATGCGATGCCTTCAGTGGTCGGTTCGGAGCGAGGGACGTTTACCCGGCTTTCGCTGGCAATTTCCCATGCGTGATCCACCGTCGCGCCGACAGGGAAGAATTCGCCGAGTTTCATCATCTCGATATTCCGCCACACTGCGGCAGAGACGCCGGCCAGCGCAAAGGCGGAGTCTTTTTCCCGGGCGAGTCGCCGCAGACGCATGAGAAATCCGACGCCCGTGGAGTCCACAAAATGGGTAGCGGTGAGGTCCACGATGACCGTTCCTTTTGTCGCGGTGACCTCCCAATGCTGCCGTGACTCCTGCACGGATGCGGCATCCAGTCGCGGAGGCATCACCACGATCTGAATGTCACTCGCAAGCGGCAGAGACTTCACCCTATCGCCAGCGGACTTCTGTGAGGGAGCCTTGGTGTTCCACATTTGGCGAACGATTTCCTTCCCGAAGACATTGAGATTTCTCATACAGCGCCCGACTGTTCCCTTCGGCTGCTGCCCCATGCGCCATGCCCATTCCAACCCGGTGCGGCGCATCCACTGGGGAGCCCGCTTCACTTCGCCTGCAAGGGAGTCAATCGCCGCCCCAACTCCTACGACGACCGGCACACCCAGTTCCCGGTAAGTCATGGAAATCCATTTCTCCTGCATCGGACACCCGAACGCCACGAGAACGATGTCCGGATTCGCCTTGTGGATCTGGCGTTTGATCTCGCCGTGATTCATATTTTGCAGCGAAGCAGGCGGCGGGCTGTAGCGGCCCGCAATCACCGCATCGGGGTAATGCCTAGCGATGTTCTCCGCAGCTTTGCGGTTCGTTTCCTCAGCGCCTCCCAGCACGAAGATGCGGTATCCAGCAATCCCGGCGGCTTCCAAAATCAACGGCACCACGTCCGAGCCGTTCGCCCGCTCAGCGAGTTGATTTCCCAGCCGGCGCGAAGCCCATGCCAACGGAGCGCCATCGCAGAGCACCAGATGGGCATCGAACAGAATCCGGCGGAGTTCCACATCGGTCTGCGCCTGCACCAGAAAGTCCATGTCCGCCGTGGCAATATAATGCGAGCAGCGGGACTCCACCATTCGGTGGATGATCGCCAGCGTCTGTGCACGCGTTACATTGTCAAATGGAACGCCCATAATTGCGATGGGGGCTGCAACTGTGGTGTTGGCCAGAGAATATTCTGCGGTAACTGGATGGAAACGGTCGAGAACGGGATTGAGTGCTGAGTTTGTCATAATGAGTTTAAATGTTTTGAGAATGCTTCACGAAAAAATTCCTGACTCGCTCAATGAAAAACACTGCTCGGCAGCTTGGTTATTCTCGGCGAATCATTGCCAGCCTTTCATGAGAACGGAGACTGCGCTGGCGATGTCACGTAAAGCCATTTGCATGGGGCGTGCGAAGTTCTTGGAAAACTTGCGACCGACCCGGAAGTTCCATCCGCGAAATTGCAAAACTCGCGCACCTCCAGCGGGTCCGCGTGCGCATCACGGGTCAACTTATGACGGTGCTCTGAAAGCCGGAATGGGCTGCCGTTCATCTGATTAGGGAGCCTCAGAATCGCTTTTAGATGATCGTCATCGCGGGGTTCTACACTGCGGAAAAACCGCGTTTTTTATCCACAGAAATTCAATGCACCGAAGTGCCAAAATGCAGCCTGAAGCCCCCTGCCATTTCCTTTCCGCACACCCGATGCAATTTGCACTCTGTGCGATTGCGATGCAATTGCACGTTCGTGCTCACAATGCCTACGGCCTCAATTAATCCCTCGCAAGCTTGGCCTCCTCGTGTAGCGTCGTCGCTCTTTATGACTCCAAAATCTGTCCCGGCGCTCGCGATGGCGATTGTTTGCGCACTTCCATCGCTCGCCACCGCTCAAGATAAACCCGCTCCGGCCAAACCTGCTCCGGCAGCCGCCACGCCAGCCGAGAAACTCCCGCCCGAAGTATTGGCGATCGTGGACGGCGAAAAAATCATGACTACGGAGGTGGAAGTCCAATTAAACAAAATGCTCGCCAGCCGCGGGATGCCTCCCGACTCAATCCCACCGGAGCAAAAGAAAATGGTCGTCCGCAACATCGTGGACAACATGGTTTCCGATCGCCTCATCACGAAAGCCTCAAAAGGAATCGAAGTCCCCGCCGCCGATTTCGATGCCGAGCTGAAAAAGCTCACCGACGCACGCGGCGACCTTGAAACTTTCTCCAAGAGCCAGGGCATGACCCCGGACCAACTCAAAGGCGAACTCCGCAAAATGATGCAGCAGCGTCGGTGGATGGACAAAGCGCTCGAAGGAAAAGCCCCGGAAGTCTCCGACACAGAAGCGAAAGAGTTTTTCGACAAGAATCCGGACAAGTTCCTTGTGCCTGAGCAGGTCCGCGCCAGCCACATCCTCTTCATGGTCGCCGAGGACGCCGCGCCGGAAAAAGTGACCGAGGCCCTCAAGAAAGCAGAGGGTGCGGCAAAGCGCGGTGCCACGGAAGACTTCGCGAAACTCGCCGGTGAATTGAGCGAAGAACCCGGTGCCAAGGAGCGCGGTGGCGACCTCAATTTTTTCCCGCGGCAGGGTGCGATGGTGGAGCCGTTTGCGGCAGCCGCATTCGCGCTGAAAAAGGGGGAAATATCCAAAGAGCCCGTCCGCTCCCAATTTGGCTACCACGTCATCAAAGTGACCGACCGAAAAGAAGGCAAAACGAACACGTTTGATGAATCGAAAGACCTCATCAAAAAGAACCTCGGCTGGGACCGCAAGCGTGGCTTTATCGACGGAGTGCTCGCCGATCTGCGCTCCAAGGCAAAAGTGACCATCAACCTGCCCGAGCCAACGCCGCCGCCACAGCAGCCTCCCGTCAGCATCGCCACGCCGCCAGTCGCCGCACCGCGCCCGAAAGGCCCGCCGGTCGAGGCCGTGACGCCGCCCGTAAGCGCGCCGCCGCTTCCACCGAAGTAAGCCGCTTCACAACCTCTCTCGGAGACCACCGTCGCTCGCGCGACGGTGGTTTTCTTTTTTCCGGCTCGCATTTCCAGAAGTCGCCGCCATCCTCGTTCCCTTCAATGCAAGAAACGAATCCACACTCGTTTCCCCTAGAGTTACCGGCCGGCGATTTTCACGCGTTCATTTTTGACTGCGACGGGACGCTTGCCGACACGATGCCGACTCACTTTAAGGCATGGCAAATCGCACTCGGAAAAGCCGCCAACGATTTCCCGGAGGCGATGTTTTACGAACTCGGAGGCGTGCCCACGTCGCGGGTCGTCGAGATTCTCAACGAACGCCACGGCTACAATCTACCGGTGGATGAAACAGTCGCGCACAAGGAAGGTCTCTTTCTGGAAATGAGCGTGGAAATCGCCGCGATCGAGCCAGTCGTTTCATTGGCGCGCGAGTATCACGGGCGCAAGCCGCTCGCCGTGGCAAGCGGCGGACATCATCGCATCGTGATGAATACGCTGCGCGCTCTCGGCATCGCGCATCTCTTCGACGCAATCGTGTGCAGCGAAGACTACAGCCGCGGCAAGCCCCATCCGGACCCATTTTTGGAGGCCGCGCGCAGACTCAATGTCGCTGCGGAAAAGTGCCTCGTCTTT
>JAYTMG010000546.1:0-2743 GCA_043728745.1 Verrucomicrobiaceae bacterium | reverse complement strand
GCGGGCGCGGACGGGCTTTCTTTTAGCCAATCAGGCAGGAATTTTAAGTCTAGTTCACCAGATAAATCGCTCATTCGGCTGCTGTGTATGCGGGCTTTGGGAAAATGGCAATTGCCGTGGTGAAGAAAGACGAAATACGTCGCGCATCAAACGGCGTCATCCTGGTAGCAGAGTTCCTTGAAAGAGCTCCAGCACGCGACGGATTTTCGGGTCGTCTTTGAAGATCTCCATTGGCTCGCGGTTGTCCACGACCACGGGCGCGGCGACGACTCCTTCACGCACTTCGAGCTTCACCCGTGTCGCGCTGCCGAGCAGCGTCGTTGCGAGTTCTTCCATGAATTTCACATGAGTCTCCAGCATCTCTTTTGCGAAGCTTTGCTCCGGCGAAAATGCGATCGTGGCGGTCCCTCCTTCGATGCCCATGAGGACGCCGCCGCGAACGAGTCCGACGATCAATCCGCGGTCGCGTTTGATGCCATCGACAAACGACTGCCAGAAATTTGCAGCCGGTACTTTCGGCGCGGGAGCAGGAGTCGGTGGAGCTTTGACCACCGGCGCGGGCGGCGGTTCGGGTTTTGCGACTTCCACAATTGCGGCCACTGGTGGCGGCGTTGGCGCTGGCGCGGGTTCCGGCGGCGCGATGATTTTAGCGGGCTCCGGCGGCTTTTCTGCCACGACGGGTTTTTCAATAGGCGCAGGCTTTGCAACGGGAGGTGCGATGGGAGCTGCCGCGCGGGCTGCGGGGCGGGCGATTGGCTTTGGTGCTTGCGGCGGAGGCGTCCCGCCCCGCATCGCGGTGAGCGTATCGAGCACTTCCGTGAGTGTCGCGCTTTGCAGCGTTTGAATGGCGCGAATGACTGCGACTTCAAAGTGCATCTTCTTATTGGGTGCCCATTTCATTCGGCCTTCCGCCGCCGAAAACGCTTCGATGAGGTCGAGCAATTTGTCCATCGGTGCACGGTCCGCCTGCGCTTGTAGAGCCGTAATTGTCTCGGGAAGCAGCTCTTCGCCGAGGCCGGTGGGGTCTGCTTTCAAGACGAGCAGGTTGCGAATGTGAGAGATCAAATCGCTCATCAAACGCCCCAAATCACGCCCCGCTTCGGCGTGCTCATGCACCGCGTGCAGCGCGGCTGAGGCATCGCCATCGACGATCGCATCGGTAAGGCCGAAGACCGCATCCGCCGCCGTAAATCCAAACACGCTCAACACATCCGCCTCGGTGATCACGCTGCCGCAAAAAGCGACAAGCTGATCGAGCATCGACTCCGCATCCCGAAGCCCGCCTTCCGCGCCGCGAGCCACTGTGGCAGCCGCTGCGACTTCCAGCGCGAAGCCTTCTTGCCCGGCGATCCACAGCAAGTGACGCGCGATCGTTGCCGTGGGAATCCGGCGCAGATCGAATCGCTGGCAGCGGCTCAAAATGGTCGGCAAAACCTTTTGCACATCCGTCGTCGCCATCAGGAATTTCGCGTGTGCCGGCGGCTCCTCCAGCGTTTTCAGCAGCGCGTTGAAAGCTGCCGTAGTGAGCATGTGGACCTCGTCGATGATGTAGATCTTGAACTTTCCGCGCGCCGGCGCAAAGCGGACGTTCTCGCGCAGTTCGCGGACTTGCTCCACACCGTTGTTGCTCGCGCCGTCGATCTCGATCACGTCGAGCGAACGACCTTGCGCGATTTCTTTGCAGATGTCGTCCTCGGGGTCGAAGTCCGCCTTTGGTCCGTTCGTGGAATTCAGCGCCATCGCAAAGATACGCGCGGTGGACGTTTTGCCCGTGCCGCGCGGGCCGACGAAAATGTAGGCGTGCGCGATTCGATTTTGATCGATGGCATTGCGCAGCGTTTTGGTGATGTGCTCTTGGCCGAGCACATCTTCAAATTTCTGCGGACGATATTTGCGGGCGAAGACGGTGTAACTCACCCCGCGAGTTGAGCGACGCACGCGCCCGCCGACAACGGAAAAAATAATCGACGGAGAGACATCTCGTTTCCCTTGACGATGCGATGAGTGATTTCAGGAGGGGTGTGACCGCGCCGTGATGTAAGAACGTAGGCGAGGTTTCCAACCTCGCTCGGCGTGAGTGGGAAGCAAAGACATTGCTTCGTTTCGCTGTCATAGCGTGCTGACAGTACCTCGCCACGTTGCTCGTCATTCGTCATTCGACCTTCACGATAGCCTGAACTGTCATTCCTAAATTTGTGATAACCCCACCATTCGTGATTTCCACGTTAAGTATTAATGACTATTAGCTGGACGGGGCGATGAGAAACCGGCAACGCTCGCAGCCGTTGATGCAATCCAACCACCTTCCAGCTAGACCGGACTCTACTCGCAGCAAGCGAATGTTTGCTTACTCGACGGGCTGCGCTTCGACAGCGAATGTGGTGAATCTGCGCAACGGATTCTGCGCAACGGATTCTGCGCAACGGATTCGCTGACGTTTTCGGAAAGCCGAAAAAGCGAGCGGTTATTTTGTCTTGGTCTGCCGGTCGGCGACGTAGCTCGACATTCCAATGTCGAGACAACCCGGGCCGAGTGCTGGATCGATTTCACGGTCGGGAACGTCAATACTCGACTTTGGAAAGTCGAGCTACGCCGCCACACGAGCTTCGCAACGCCCCAGCGAACCAATCATCCCGTTCTATTGCCCGCCTGACAGCCAACAAACACCGCTTGATCTCACTTCTATGAAACTCCTCGCTCTCGCTCTACTGCCATTCACCGCCCTCGCATTCCAGCCCGATGT
>JAYTMG010000545.1:0-1832 GCA_043728745.1 Verrucomicrobiaceae bacterium | reverse complement strand
GCCGACGAGGAACGATTCGACCGTGGCTGCGAGTGACGAGGGATGACCGCTAGAACGGACGAAGACAGACTTCGGACGATATGCGGAGCGGTCGATCGGCGTAGTGGATGAAGAGGATCGTTTCACATCTATACATGCGTAAAACTTCCCCGAAAACTCTCATCGACGGCGGAAATAGTTCAAAAAATATTTACAGAAGACCCTTTTTCTACGGCTGATGCGCGTTCACGCCTTCGGCCTTGGCCGAGTCACCCGCACGGAGTTTGCGTTTTCTTGCGGATGTGAGTTGTCATTTTGTTTGCCGCATCTCCACCGCGCGCGCATAAAGCGCGGCTTTTTAGCCAACTATTCATGAGCCAAAACCAACAGACTCTCGCCAAAAGTGTATCCGTAGAAGGCTTTTCCCTTCACACGGGCGAGAAGGTGACACTGACCCTTCATCCCGCGCCCGTCGGACATGGTCGCAAATTCAAGCGCAGCGATCTGCCCGACCAGCCAATCATCGAGGCGCGAATCGAATTCGTGAAGACAGTGGAGCGCGCAACGACGATCGCCGATGGTGCTGTGAAGTTGCAAACTGTGGAGCACGTCCTGAGTGCGCTGACGGGGATGGGTGTGGATAATTGTCTCGTGGAGATGACTGCAAATGAGCCGCCCATCGGTGACGGCTCGGCGCAGCCTTACGTGGAGATGATCAAGAGCGCGGGTATCGTGGATCAGGCGGTTCCGCGGTCGGTTTACGAGGTCACGGAGCCGATTCATTTGGAGACAAAGAGCGGGTCGCTGATGACGATCGTGCCGGATGCAGGCTATCGAATTTCCTGCACGAATGTGGGCCCCGACGGACGTTTCACGCAGTTCTATTCCACCGAAATTACGCCCGCGATTTACGAAAAGGAAATCGCGCCTGCCCGGACGTTTGTCTATTACGAGGATGTGAAGCCGCTGATGGACAAAGGGCTCATCAAAGGTGGCTCGCTGGAAAATGCGGTCGTCATCCGCGGCGAGCAGGTGCTCAGCAAAGAACCGCTGCGCTTCAAAGAGGAATTCGCCCGGCACAAGATTCTCGATATCGTCGGCGACCTCGCGTTGTTTGGCAGGGCGATCAAAGGGCACATCATCGCGGTAAAGCCGGGCCACGGCCCGAACACGGACCTCGCGAAAGCCATCGCAAAGCAACACGCGAAGCAGATGGCGCTCGTCCCGCCGAGCACCACGCCAAAAGGCGGCGAAGTCCTCGACGTGAATGATGTGATGAAGCTCCTCCCGCACCGTTACCCATTCCTCATGGTGGACCGCGTCGTGAGCGTAAATGACGAGCATTGCACCGGCGTGAAATCCGTCACGATCAACGAGCCATACTTCCAAGGCCATTTCCCCGGACATCCCGTGATGCCCGGCGTCCTGCAAGTGGAAGCGATGGCGCAAGTCGGGAGCATTCTGCTGCTCCGGACGCCCGGCAACGCGGGGAAAATCGGCTACTTTATGAGCGCGGACGCAATCAAGTTTCGCAAGCCCGTGGTGCCCGGCGACACGCTCTTCATCGAAGTGAACCTCATTTCCAAACGCCGCGGCATCGCGAAAGCAAAGGGTCGCTGCCTCGTGAATGGAGACGTGGTGAGCGAAGCGGAAATGATGTTCGGCATCGTGGATGCGAAGTAGAGGCGAGGGCGAGGGGAGTTTTACATTCGCGGACCTTCGGCTCGCCCGCTCATCGGCGTTCTGGCCCTTAATTTAATTCTACTTTGTTAGTCGCTCATTTTGGCCCGCGAAAGACGCGAAAAGACGCGAAAGGATTTCCCATTTCGCGCTTTTTTGCGTTTTTCGCGGGC
>JAYTMG010000544.1:0-5749 GCA_043728745.1 Verrucomicrobiaceae bacterium | reverse complement strand
GGCGCTTTATCCTGCGCGGAAGCGGCGATGAGGCCGCCGAAGACGAGCGAGACGACTGCGATGAGCGGAAATAGAAAACGGTGTTTCATGGAAGGTGATTGGATGTTGTGTCCGAATGTGTGAATGCGCCGAACTTGGAAACTCCGCGCGTCTTTGGCGAGATCTACTTCCGCAAAAATCTGGTGTAATCTGCGGGGTGCCCGTGGTATCGCCAGTGCATGACGCTTTCTTTCACTAAAATGAACGGTGCCGGCAACGATTTCGTGATGCTCGACAACCGTTCGCTTCAACACTCGCTCGACAAGGCCGCCATCGCCCGCATTTGCGACCGGCATCGCGGAGTCGGTGGCGACGGGCTTATTGCCGTCGAGCCTGCGACGGACGGCGCGGATTTCAAAATGCGCTATTACAACGCCGACGGCGGCGAAGCCGAAATGTGCGGCAACGGCGCACGCTGCTTTGCGCGGTTTGCGAGTCGCGTCTCCGGCAAGACGGGTGCGGTGAAATTCGAGACACTCGCCGGAGTTATCGGTGCCGAGCTGATCGGCGAGCATGTGCGGCTCTCCATGTCGAAGCCCCATTCCTACGCAGCGCCAACCGAGCTCGATGTGGCGGGCGAAAAACTCACCGTCCACTTCCTGAATACCGGCGTTCCGCACGCGGTCGTCTTCGTGCAGGACTTGGAAAACACGGACATCGTGAAGCTCGGGCGCGCGCTTCGTTACCACGCGCATTTCGCGCCGAAAGGGACGAACGCCAACTTCATCGGCGAGCTTCCGCGCGGCGGGATTTCCATCCGCACTTACGAGCGCGGCGTTGAAGGCGAGACGCTGGCATGCGGCACCGGCCTTACAGCGGCGGCGATTCTATGGGCGCGAAAAACAGGCGCAGCGTCGCCAGTCAGCGTCCTCGTCCGCGGCGGCGATACATTGCAAGTCGGCTTTGAGGCCGACGGCGAGGGCTGGAAAAATGTCACGCTCACCGGCCCGGCGGACTTCACGTTCGACGGACAGGTCGCGCTCTAGTGGTCTGTCAGTCGTCAGGTGAAGGAAAGCCGCTGTGTTTATCGGCTGTGATTTGTGACTGGTGAGAAGTGATTTGTCGCAAGGCGTGGGATTCACGCCAACACGCTTGCGACCAGTCACCACTCACGAGTCACAAGTCACAGCCGTGTGTGTCGGCTGTGATTTGTAAATGGTCATTCGCCATTCCTGTTTTCTCTCTCCCAGTATTCGAAGTTGAACCATTCTGGCGGGTTCGGCATGGGTGGATGTCATGCGGGCGGACTTACATTTACATTCAAAGTACACAAGCGCGGCGGCGCAGTGGTTGTTTCGTCGGCTGGGGTTGCCGGATAGCTACTCGGAGCCGCTCGACCTTTATGAAAAGGCGCGGGCTCGCGGGATGGGCTGCTTCACGCTCACGGACCGCGATACGCTCGATGGTTGTTTGTCGATCGCGGATCGACCGGGCGTTTTTCTGAGCACGGAAATCACTGCGCAGTTTCCGGAGGATCGGGCTCGCGTCCATGTGCTCGTGTGGGGGCTCACGGAGGCGGACCACCGGGAGCTTTTGCAAAGGCGGGAGCATGTTTACGAGCTGCGGCGATTCCTCGCAGAGCGAGATTTGGCGCACGCGATTGCGCATCCGCTGCATCGCGATGAGGACCGGCTTTCGGTCGCGCACATCGAGAAGCTGCTGCTGCTCTTCCGGCACTTCGAGGGGATCAATGGAACCCGCAATTCGCTCAGTAGCGATGTGCTGCGCTATGTTGCGGCGGGGCTCTCGGGGGCGAAAATGGAGGAGCTTGCGAATCGCCACGGCATTGCGCCGACGCCGGGTAGCAAGGTGCTTGTCGGCGGAAGTCACGACCGAAGCGGGATCTTCGTCGCCAGCGCTTGGACGGAAGCGGAGGCGACGGATGCTGCGGGCTTTTTGGCGGAGGTGCGCGCGGGGCGCTGCACGGCTGGCGGGGCGGGCGGGACGCCGCTGGCGCAGGCTCACGGGCTTTACGGGCAGATGTTTCGGTTTGCGTCGGACAAGGTCGCGGGGTTGAGCGGCGGCGGACTTGTGGGGAAGGCGTTTTCGAGATTCATGGAGGGCGAGAATCCGACTGAGTTTTCGATGGGCGAGAAGATCGGATTTCTCGCGCAGGGGATTTTGTCGGGGCAAATTTTCGAGCTGGCAAAACCATCGCGTGCGAGTTTGTGGAAGCAGTTTTCGGCGACCGCGCGGGATAGTGATTTGAACGCGCACATCGCCGAGGTGACCGAGGGCGTGGTAGAGCCGGAGCGGCGCGCGTTCTTGATCGCGTGTCTTTTTGCGGACCGGTTGCTGTATCAATTTTTCACGTCGTTCGTGAAGAAGTTGAGCGGCGGAAAAATGTTCGAGGCGATTCAGGATGTCGCGATGCTGGCACCGGTCGCGCTGTCGCTGAGCCCGTATTTCCTAGCCTTCCGGCAGATGGCGCCGGACCGCGCGTGGCTCGGCGAGATTTGCGAATCACTCATCGGAGAGCCCGCGCCAGTGCTGCGCAATACGAAGCGCGCGTGGTTCACCGATACGCTGGAAGATGTGAACGGCGTGGCGACGACGATTCGCCGAATGACTGCGGCGACTGCGGCGAATGGCGACTCGCTCACGGTCGTCACGAGTCGTAATGGGAGCACGCTGACGGGCATCCCGCTGGTGAACTTTTCGCCCATCGGCGAGTTCGAGCTGCCGGAGTATGAGCTGCAAAAATTGTGCTTCCCGCCGGTGTTGCAAATCCTCGATTTCATTCAGCGCGGCGATTTCTCGGAGCTCATCATCAGCACGCCGGGGCCGGTCGGGCTGACGGCGCTGCTTGCGGCACGGTTGCTTGGTCTGCGGGCTGCGGGCATTTATCATACGGATTTTCCGCAGTATGTCCGCTTCCTCACGGATGACCGTTCTTGGGAGACGCTGACGTGGTCGTTCATGCACTGGTTTTACGCGCAGATGGATGTCGTGTGGGTGAACAGCGAGAGCTACCGCCGGAGTTGGATCGAGCACGGATTGCCGGAGTCGAAACTGCGCATTCTTCCTCGTGGTCTCGATACGGCGTTGTTTAATCCCGAGCGTCGTTGCGTGGACTTCTGGCAAAAGCGAGGGACTGAGGAAGGTGCCGTGGTGCTGTTGTATGTGGGGCGGATTTCGAAGGAGAAAAATCTCGATGTCATCACGGCTGCGTGGGCCAGGATCAAGAATTCCGAACGTCGATTGTCGCTCGCTTTTGTCGGCGATGGTCCGCATCTCGCGGAGCTGCGGCAGCGCGTGCCGGATGCGATATTCACGGGGTATCTGAGCGGGGAGGAGCTTGCTGCCGCGTTCGCGAGCGCGGACGTGTTCCTTTTCCCAAGCACGACGGACACGTTTGGGAATGTGGTGATCGAGGCGCAGGCGTGTGGGCTGCCGTGCGTGGTCTCGGACGTGGGCGGGCCGAAGGATCTTGTCGAGGAAGGTGTCACGGGCTTCGTGACGCGTGGACTGGATGTGGAGGATTTTGCGAAAGCGACGGCGCGGCTTGTGGATGATTGCGCGCTCCGTGATTCGATGCGGACGGCGTGCGTGCGATCGGTCGCGAATCGTTCGTGGAGCGATGCTGCGCGGCGGTTTTGGGATGCGACAGCGTAGAGAGCGGGGCTATTTTTCCGCCGGCAAGGATTGTGGGAGAAGGAGGGTTTCTTCGGGGAGAAATGGATGCGCTTTTGTGAGGGCGAGCGCTTCGGCGGCTTTTGCGTCTTGCCCGGTGGCGATCAATGCGAGTCCACGATAAAGCGCGACTTCGGGTGTGGCGAGTTTGTCGGCGGGGACTTTGGCAAACGCGGCGAGCGCATCGGCTGCACGGCCACCTTTGAGTTCGGCGAGGGCGAGCGTCACGGCGAATGCCGGGTCTGCGGAGTGGCGCTGGGCGAGCGTTCGGGCTTGGAGTAAATTGTTGTCGATATTGCGGTCGAGCAGGAGGGAAAAGCGGATCATCCAGTTGCGGGATGCGTCGTCGTTGGGGGCGAGCTCGGTCTTGCGGGTGTTCACGCGCAGCAGGCCCTCCGTGGAGCGGGTGGATGCGTAGATTTCGCTGAGTTTTCCGAGAGCCCAATCTGCATCCACGCGATTGGCTGCGCTCCACAGGATGTTGATGGCTTCATCGTTCCAGCTCCATGCGGTTGCGAGCTTGAGGAGTTCATCGGTGGCGTCGCGGGAAGCGCTGGCGTTGCTGAGGGCCGAAGTCCATCGGTGCTTCGAACTGAGAATATCTCCCGACTGGTGGAGCGCGTATGCGGCGTATGCGTTGCGGAGGAATTCGAGGCCGCCCCAACTGTCAAGATTGCCGCACTGAATGTGAAGGGCGCGCCAATCCCGGAGCTGCATGTGGCTCTCGGCGACGCGACGCGCCAGCTCGGGTTTGCGGGCGAGGCTGGGCTCCATCGTGGCCGACCATTGGAGCGCTTCCTTCGCCAAATTGTTGCGATTCATCCAATCATAAAGTGCGGCTGCATCCTTCGCTTCGAGCGCGTCTTTTTGCGCACCGGCGAGCGTCGTGGCGAACTCCGGGCCGCCGAGTTGCTGGAGTATCGCGAGCTGCTGAATCCGATCTTCGACCAGCGGAGTGCCGGATTGAGCCAGCGGCCTGTTTGCTTCCAGCGCGCCTGCCCAATCTTTTTGGCGGAACTTCAGCGTCGCGAGCGCGCGGCGGGCACCAGCGGTGTGCTCTTTACTGGCGGAGAGCGAGCGAAGCACAGTTTCCGCGGCGGCGAGCTTCGCGGCGTCGTCGGAATGAGCGCCGACGATGGCTGCGTGGCGCAGGGTAAACGCGGAATCTTTGGGGGAGAAATCCACGGCTTTTTTGTAAGCAGCCTCAGCTTCTGCGGGGCGATTCTGGGAATCAAGGATGTCGCCCAGAAGTGCATAGTACGCGCCATTGGTGCGATGCGCGTCAGGCACGCTCTGCAACGCTGCGGCGGCGATGGTATTCTGCCTCCATGTATGGGCGGACCTTGCCCAGCGCATTGCGTCTTGGGGTTGCTTGCGGATTTGGTTCACCCGCGACCATGCCGCGACGGCGTCCGGGCTGCTCAGTTTGTCGAGAGATTCGGCGGCGATTTGCGCGGCTTCTACGAGGGACGGATCTTCGGCCATCGCGCGTTTCGCGGCACTGACTGCACCACGGAAATCCCCCTGCGCATAAATGGCCCGCGCTTCTTTCAGGACGGCGCCGGTTTTCCACCACTGGTAGGCGCTCGCGGCCCCCCACAGGACGAGCACAAACGCAGCGATGAGCCCAATAAGTTGGAGACTCAGCTTTTTCCAGAAATCGCCTGCTGATGGATGATGGCTCGACATGTGCGGTTTGGAGATAGCAGACTTCCGGCCCCGGGAGGGAATAATTTACGCATTGCTTGCGAGGTAGGGATTTGCCGCGCTTGCCTCCTTGGGGGAAGCCTGCCACGGTCTTCTTTCATTCGTAATGAACCAAGAACTTCTCATCTATCTCGACGGCCAGATTGTCCCGCAGTCTCAGGCAAAGGTCTCCGTTTTCGACCACGGCTTGCTCTACGGCGACGGCGTTTTCGAGGGCATCCGCTTTTATAATGGCCGCGTCTTCCGGCTTGAGGAGCACACCCGCCGGATTTTCGACAGCGCAAAGAGCATCCTGCTCACCATCCCGATGACGCCGCAGGAGCTCATGCAGGCCACGTGCGATACCATCAAAGCGAACGGCCTCAGGGAC
>JAYTMG010000543.1:0-7165 GCA_043728745.1 Verrucomicrobiaceae bacterium | reverse complement strand
GAAATCCACGAGCAGCAGGCGGAGGTTCGCGCTGTCATCGAAAGTAAAGTCAACCTCGCAGATTTCAAACGCTGACATGGCCGCCAAAAAAACAGTCCGAAAACCAGGAGCTAAGCCCGTAGCGTACGGCCGTCCGCTGCCTGAGTTGAACAACTCCAAGTTTACTGGAAAGCTTTTCGTCGTGGAAGGTGCCGACGGCTCCGGTCGCTCGACCCACATCCGGTTGCTCAGCGAATGGCTGGAGTCGAATGGCCGCGCCGTGGAGCACATGGGGCTTCGTCGGTCGCCGCTTCTGGCAAACGACATCGAGCAGGCCAAGCAATCGAACATCCTCACCCACACGACGATGACGTTGTTTTATGCGACGGATTTTTTCGACCAATTGGTGCATGAAATTATCCCTGCGCTGCGTGCCGGCTACGTCGTCCTCGCGGACCGTTACATCTACACACTCATGGCCCGCGACATTGCGCGCGGTGCGGAAGCGGATTGGACGCGCAATTTATACAGTCCGGCGCTGGTGCCCGACGCGGTCTGCTATTTGAGCGTCGATCCGAAGCAGCTTGTGCTGCGCAATTTCGAGAAGAGCGCGAGTCTGGACTATTGGGAAAGCGGCATGGACCTCGGCTTGTCGAGGGACATGTTTGACAGCTTTTTGCTTTTTCAGGGGCTTTTGCAAAAGGAGTTCACGCGGATGCAAACGCGCTACGGGTTTGAAATCGTGGACGCTAATCGCAATGTCTCGCAGGTGCAAAAAACCCTGCGGACGCACCTCGGCGGGATTCTTGGAATCAAGCCGTAGAGCGGCTACGAGACGGTCCGAAGCAGCCCATGCACGCGGGTGAAATGTGCGTCGTCGAAGCCCATCGCGCGCTTCAATTGATAGTCGCGTTCGAGGATGTTCGGGTGGGCCTGCCAACGGCGGTATTCGGCCCACGGCATGAATCCCCGGAGCGCCGCCCAAAGGCCGGAGCAGGGCACAGGATAATCACTCCCGTGGAGCAGTCGGTCGCGGAGCGTGCTCGTGGCGACTGCGCGACCTGCGTGTCTGCCGCGCAATGGGACGTTCCATGCGCTCGTGTCGCCGTAGAGATTCGGGAATTTATCGAGCATTTTCTCGAAAGAGTGGAAGTGCTCCGGGTCGAACAATCCGCTCTTCGTCGCGCAATGCGCGGCGATGCAGGTGACGCCGATTTCCAACGGCTGGATGAGCACTGCCGGGTGGGAATACTTTGGCTCGATGACTTGCACTGTGTGTTCGCCGCCGGTGTGTGCGAGCAGTGGCAGCCGGGCTTCTGCCATGCGCTCCCAAAACCGGCGATAACGCCGATCATTGCAGTCCACGTTGTGGCAATTTGGAAGGAGCTTCAGCACTGCAGCGCCGTTGGCGAGGCAGCGTTCCAGCTCTTCCAGTGCGTCGGGGCGCGCAGGGTGGATGCTCACGGCGGGAATGAACTCTGGGTGCTTTTTGCAAAGGCCCAGCAGGTAATCATTCGGCACATAGAATGAGCCGGTGTCGATCTTTTTACCATCGGGAGAATAGACCTCGTCTTGCGCAAGAAGGACGATTCCACCGAGCGAAGATTCGCGCACAAGTTTGAGCAAGTGCGCGACGTAAAGCTCATCGAAGTCGGCTGCTTCCGTGAAGACTCCTCTCAATCCGATTTGACGGAGCATGTAGGCGGCGAGGGGTTTTTGCCACCAGGTGCCGCCAAGTCGTAACCAGCAGCCTGAGCCGCTTTTTCCGTTGCCTACGAGGTGGACGTGCATGTCGATTGGTTTCATGGTCTGCGTGGCTCTGCACCGTACAGGGTGCGTACAAAGAAGTCCATCCGGCGGCGGCTTGCGTAGGGCGTTTCTGCGGAGCCGTGGTTCGTCGAGGGCATGACGAGAAGTTCGAAATCTTTGTCCGCTTTGACGAGTGCATTCGCGACTTGCATCGTGCTGGCAGGATCGACGTTGGTGTCCACTTCTCCGACGATGAGCAACAGCTTGCCGGTGAGTTTTGCGGCGTGGGTGACGTTGGAGTTTTCCCCGTACCACGGGCCGACTTCGCCCAGCCACGCTTCGTTCCACCAGATTTTGTCCATGCGGTTGTCGTGGCATCCGCAGTCTGCGACGCCCGCTTTATAAAAGTCTCCGTGATGCAGCAATCCTGCGAGGGCGTTCTGCCCGCCAGCGCTTCCGCCGTAGATGCCGACTCGCGAGAGGTCCATCCACGGGCGCGTTTCGGCGGCGGATTTCATCCATGCGATGCGGTCTGGGAAACCGGCATCCTTCAAGTTGCGCCACGCGACATCCTGGAAAGCTTTGCCGCGGAAGTTGGTGCCCATGCCGTCGATCTGCACGAGGATGAATCCCAGTTCCGCTATCGAGCGTTGGCGGGTGAGCCTGCCCCACGCTTTCGGCACGAACGCGCCGTGCGGCCCGGCGTAGATTTCCTCAATCACCGGATACGTTTTTGTCGGGTCGAAATTTGAGGGACGGATGATGATTCCGTAGATGTCCGTTTTGCCGTCGCGGCCCTTCGCGGTGAATCGCTCGATGTTGACGGGCTCGCCTGCATTGGCGCGTTCCAGTTCGCAGACGAGTGCGCCTGTTTCCGCGCTTCGCAGTTCCGTCACCGGAGGCATGTCAGTGCGGGAGAATGTATCCACGAGCCATTTTCCGTTGGGCGAAATGACGGGGCTTTTTTCTGATCGGGTGCCGTCTCCGCCGGTGAGAAGTGTGAACGCGGTGCCGTCAAAATTTACGCGTGCCCAGTGGAGGTAGTATGGATCTTGTCCGGAATTGACGCCGGTGACTTTCAGCAGGAGTTTTCCATCTTCCACGCGCTCCACATTGCGCACGTTCCATGTGCCGCGGGTGATTTGGTTTTTCAGCGCGCCGGTCTGTGCGTCGAATCGGAAGATGTGATTCCAGCCGTCGCGTTCGCTGGACCATAGGAGTTCGTTGCTGGCGTCGCGCCATTGATGCCAGTGCTTCTGCGAGTAGTCGATGAACGTCGCGCTGGTGTCCTCGACGAGCGTGCTTGCAACGCCATCGGCGGTCACATTGACGATGCGCAGAACTTGGTGCCCGCGCTCGTTATAAAGGAACGTGAACCGCGAACTATCTGCGGCCCAGCGAAGGTCCGAGATGTCCCACGGTTTTGCGAAAAGTGCATCGTCGAGCGTGATGGCTGTGCGCTTTGCGAGGTCAAAGAGCCGGGGGCGTTCCTGGCGGATGCGATCGCCGGGTTTCAGGTATTGATGCTGGTGGAGCTTGGGCTGGAGCTGATCCTTTGGCGATGACTCGACGAAATATACGGCGTGCTCCTGCTCGGGCTTGACCCGGAGGACCACCAAGCGCGTGCCGTCGGGCGATACTTGCATGGGGCCGGAATAGGCGTCGTCTTTTGATCCGTCGCGTGAAAGCTGCACTTCTTCGCCTGAGTCGCGATGCTTCGCCCACACATTGAAATCGCGCGTGAAGGGCTTCCATTCAGGTTTTGGCGCTGTGTCGCCGGGTGGCTTTTCAGCGGGGGCTTTTTCCGGCGGGGACTCTACGAGCTCGATCTTCGCTTCGTCGGCCTGCCCTTCATACACGCCGAGGACGACTCCGCCGGGAGTCTCTGCCAGCCAAACGTGGCCGACAAATGTGTGCTGCTTGAACGTCTCCCCCGGCTTCAGTTTGGCGTAAGGATGCCGCGCGGCGCCTTCATCGAGCCAGTAGAGTTGCGCATCACCGGAGGTTTTGTTGGTGAAGACGATGTGTGTGTCCGTCGCACCGTCGAGGGCTTTCGACGGGCGCGGCTTGCGGTCGATGGGCACGGGCTCGGCGGCGACATCTTCGGGAAGTTCGCGGAGAATTCCCGTGTCGCGCGCGAAGTGCCAGCGCTTGCGATCGAAGCGGAAGCGCACCCAGTTTTCCTCGGGATTGACGACCAGTTTTTCAAGCGCGAGCTGGGCGGGATCGAGCTCCTTGCGGGTGGATTCAAAGAGCGCCGCTGCGAGTTTTGCGTGATCAAAGGCGTGAGCCCGAGTGCCTTTCGCGCAATCGACGAAGACGAATTCATGGCGGTCCCGAGCCGTCGCCACGCGATACCAAAACGAATCACCGTTCCATTGCGGTTCGACGCGACTGCGTGCGAACGATCCGTCTGCGCGTGTGCGGACCGAGTTGGCGCGCTCGTAGTCGGAGCGAGTTCCCTGCGCGAAGCTGGAGATTGCGAAAAGACTGAAGAGAGCGAAACGGATGAGCATTTCGGATTGATGCGGAATGCGCGCACGCGACGCAAGAATCGGCTTTGAGGCGAAGCGCAAAGCCTTGCACCGGATGCGATCGTTGTATTCGGTGGAGAGATGCGATTTCGCCTGACAAAAGATTTTACCTTCGAGGCGGCACAGACGCTTCCGAATGCACCGGAAGGCCACAAGTGCCGACAAATGCACGGCCACAGCTTCAAAGTGGAAGTGACCGTGGAGGGCGAGCGCGACCCGGAAACCGGCTGGTTTTACGACCATGCGGATATTTCAAAGGCGATGCGTCCGCTGCTTGAAAAGCTCGACCACGGCTATCTCAACGAGATTCCCGGCTTAGAGAATCCGACCATCGAAAACATGTGCGCATGGTTTTGGGAGAAAATCTCGGCGCAATGTCCTGGACTCGCGGAAATCGTAGTTCACGAGACGCCGACCGCACGATGCAGCCTCCGCGCTTCGTAGAAATAACGCATCCGCGCTGGCTACTGAAAAAGGGAACTGCTAAGCGAATCACTGCAACTCGCTTCTCTACACCACTATGATCACACGTCGCACCGCCATTCAAACTCTAGCAACCGCGACCACCGCACTGGCCGCCAGCGATCTTTTCGCACAGACTCCCGCCGCTGTGCCGGAGACCTTCAAGCTCTCGCCGCTCGGCTACGATTACGAGGCGCTGGAGCCTTCGATCGATGCGGAGACAATGAAGATTCATCACGATAAGCATCACGCCGCTTATGTCGCGAAATTGAACGCTGCGATTGCAAAAGCTCCCGACCTCGCGAGCAAGAGCGTGGAGGAACTGCTGAAGAATCTCGACGCGGTTCCCGAGGCTGTGCGCACGGATATTCGCAATCACGGTGGCGGCCACTACAACCACGCGCTTTTTTGGCAACATCTCAAAAAAGGGACGGGTGGTCCGCAGGGTGATTTGCTCAAGGCGATCGAAGCGGCTTTTGGGTCCGTGGCGAAATGGCAGGAGGCATTCTCCGACGCGGCGATGAAGCAATTTGGCTCGGGTTGGTCGTGGCTCGTCCTGCGAGGAAACAAGCTGACTGTGGAGGCTACGGCGAATCAAGACAGCCCGCTGAGCAAGGGCGGCTTCCCATTACTCGGAGTGGATGTTTGGGAGCACGCGTATTACCTGAAATACCAGAATCGCCGCGCGGATTATCTGAAGGCGTTTCAGGATGTGATCGACTGGGAGTTTGTGGGGCAGCGCTTTACGAAAGGCGCGTAGGGCTACTTCAGCAGCTTGTTGCTGAATGCGACGCGGACGGACTGGAAGAGTGCTCGCCGGACGGCGGCGCGGCTGACTTTCGCTTTTTGCCCGGTCATCAGCGGCGGCTGTTTCGAGAGAAGATCCAGTGTGTCCACTCCGAGTCGCCACGGGAGGTAGCAGGCCATTCGCGTCCTGCGACTCCGAATGGACATGATGTATTGACGACCATTATCGAGGAGTTGCCGCGCACGTTGCTCCCACATTTCGAAGACCGGTTGCGCTTCGTTTGGCGCTGCGCAGAGAAGCCGCGGATCGGTGCCGATACTTCGCAGTTCACTTTCGGGTAAATAGCACCGCCCGGCATCCAAATCCGCCGGGATGTCGCGGAGGATATTCACGAGTTGCAGTCCCTTGCCGAAATTGTTTCCGAGCTCAATGACGTCTTCCTCGGGCAACTTGGAATAGCGGGGTAAGCGCCGAAAACACAACCGCGTCCACCATTCTCCGACGCATCCTGCGACAAGGTAAATGTAATCTTCCAAAACGTTGCCGTCCTCAAGGGCGGTGACTGCGTCGTTGTCCTTAAAGATTTCGAGGTCCATGCTTTGCCCTCGAATGATATTGGTCATCAAATCGGCGGTTTCCTTCCATTCCCAAGCGTCGAGAGCTTGGAAAGCCTTCAGCACGTCCGGGAGCGTCCGGATGAGTTCCTTTTCCCCTGGGTGTGCGGGCTGGATGTCACGCTGAATGCTCGTCATCGCATGAGGCGACGAGCCTCCCTTGATCAGTTTCTCAAAGTCCGTAAGCCTTCGCAGCCGCAGGCCGCGAGGCACGGTCTCCGTATCCGCGATGGTGTCGCTGGCCCGCGCGAGCAAATAGGCGACGCCGATAGTCGGGCGTAACACTGCCGGCATCAGGCGGATACTCAGGTAAAATGAGCGCGACACTGACTTGAGAAGTCGTAGATCGATTCCGGCTGATTTCGGTTTTGGTGTCATTTGGCAAATATGAAGCGAATTCGGGATTCTTCGAAGTTCCCGACCGCTCCAGCATTCTGAATCCATGCTGCTTTCGTGCCTAAAACGGGGAGATTTGCAGCAATTCTCCACTGTTCGAGAAGTCGGAGACCGGTGGCATCCAGAGCGACTGGGTCTTTACTTGCGTAAATCGTCGCGTGAGCACTTGCAAATTGAGGGTTCGCCTCTGGTCCGCCCGCGTAAGTGACGGCGAGTGCATCCAGAATATGAAGCACGCATTTTCCGCCGATCCGAGGGTCTGTGTAGAGATCCGGTATCGAGTTTGCGGCCCCTCCGACTCCGGTCGCGGTGAACCGTCGCCAATTGTCCACGTTTGAGATGACTGCGCTGAAGAACGCCCCGTGTATGCCGGTCCCGGGTTCGTCGCTGAGGGCTGGGATATTGATCCACTTTGTCGCGTCGCGGCTCAGGAGCTTGCAGAGATGGCTCTTGGAACTGAGCTGATCACCTTCATTCTTCTGCGCGGAAAGCACGCGCTCCGCGAACTGAAGATCGCCCCATATAACTTGGCCAAGGCCCGGTGCATTCAACGCGTCGTCGCGGTCCCAATCTTTGGGCTGCTCGATGGCTCGCACGTCGCAGCCGACGCGTTCCGCTGTGAAACCTGCCGCGCGCAATGCCGCTGCATCGCGGTCCCATACAAAGATGTTTTTTTCCGGAAC
>JAYTMG010000542.1:0-35448 GCA_043728745.1 Verrucomicrobiaceae bacterium | reverse complement strand
GCGGCACCTTCTCCGCGTTTCGCCACAATTCCGCAGGGTAAAAGCTGTGCGCGACCGCCTGGCAATTATACCCAAAAAAGAAATCGAATCCCTTCGCCGCCGGATCTCCCGTGCTTCCCACTGGACCGAGGCCCCACTTTCCCATCGCGCCCGTTGCGTAACCTGCTTTTTGGAATACTTGGGCGAACGTAACGGCCTGCTCTGTGAGCGGAATTTGCCCTTCGCTGAATTGCGGCATCTTTACCTTCGCCTGCATATTTCCGCGCACCTCCGCATGTCCAGGGTGCTTCCCTGTCATCAAGACGCACCGCGACGGCGCACAGACAGGCGCGCCGCTGTAGTGACGGGTAAAGCGCATCCCTTGCGCAGCAAGCCGGTCGATATTCGGGGTCGGGATTTTTTGCTGTCCGTAGCAGCCAAGCTCGCCCCAGCCGAGATCATCCGCGATGATGAAGACGACGTTTAACTTATCGGTCGCTGCGTGCAGCGATGCGGTAATCCCGAGAAGGATGAGAATGATGCGATTCATTTCTGGAGGACTACGGAGTTTTCCGATTCTGCTCACTAAGAAACGGCGCGAAATCAGATGAAGTTCTTGGGACTCAGTCGCAAATAGTTCTTGCGAATGGGTCTCATTACCGCGATTCTCACTTCACACAATGCACACTTCAAAGACCACTTTGGCATCCGCAAAATGCGGCGAAAAGCTCCGGGTGCGACACATTTGCCCGGATTGCCCGCATTGTCTGCGGCTTCGGGAAATGGGATTTCATGACCGCATCGTGGTGAAAAAGGTCGCAGACGGAACCGCCATCATTTGCGTGATCATGGGCACGCGGATCGCGCTCGGCCGGGAGCTGTGCGAGCATATCGAGGTCGAGCGCCTCGCCGCGTAGCATGAGCGAACCGACCTCGGTTTCACTCGCGAGCCTGAATCCCGGCCAAAAAGGGAAAATCACCGCCGTCAACCTGCCCGGCGCACAAAAGGGGCGGGTCATGGAAATGGGGCTCACGATCGGAACGCCTATCGAAGTCATCAAGGTCGCTCCCCTCGGCGACCCAGTCGAATACAAGGTCCGCGGCGGACACATCTCGCTGCGAAAAGCCGAGGCGGCGTCGATTTCCGTCCAGCCGCTTAACTAATTTTATGGCAGACGAACTGTTTCGCCGCGTCGCCATCGCGGGGAATCCAAACACGGGCAAGACGACCATTTTCAACGCGCTTACCGGACTGCGCCAAAAAGTAGGAAACTACCCCGGCGTGACCGTAGAGAAGAAAACCGGGCGATTCTTTGGCAGCCACGGCGAAGCGATGGAGCTCATCGACCTCCCCGGAAGTTACAGCCTGCAAGTGCGTTCGCCCGATGAAGCCGTCGCGCGCGACCTTTTGCTGGGCCGCGTAAAAGGCGAGCGACGACCCGACATTATCATCGCCGTAGTCGATGCTTCAAACCTCGACCGACACCTCTACATGGCTGCGCAGATGCTGGAGCTGGGCATCCCGCTGATCATCGCGATGAACATGGCCGATGTCGCGGAAGAACGCGGCCTGATCATCGACCTCGTCGAACTTAAGCAGCGCCTCGGCGTCCCGATCATCCCGATGGTTGCCTCTAAAGGGACGGGAATTATCGAGCTCAAACATGCCGTTTCGCGCACTCCTTTGCCCAAGCCCGAGCAGCGCGCCCAGCTCCCGATCGTCTTCGAGCGCGAAGTTGCGCAAATCGCAAAGCTCTCCGGTGCGCCTTCGGAAACCTCCCGCATGGAAGCGATGCTCTATCTTTCGCTCGACCAGCAGGGGCTCGCTGAAGCAAAGCTGCCGCCCGCCTTGCTCACGGCAATTGCCGAGGCGCAGAGCCGCCTCCGAAGTGGCGGGCTCGACCCCATTGCTGCGCCCGTCGATGCCCGGTACGACTGGGTTTCCGAGATTTGCGCGGCGGTCATCCACCGGCGCGGGGAAGACACCGAGGGACTCACGATCAGCGACCGGCTGGACATGATTCTCACGCACAAGCTGTGGGGCTGGGCTGCGTTTATCGCGATGATGACGCTGATGTTTTTCTGCATCTTTACCGTGGCATCGTATCCGATGGACTGGATTGAGGCGGGCGTTGCCTTCCTGAAAAAATGGACGTCGGCGCAGATTTCGCCGGGGCTTTTCCAGTCGCTCCTCGTCGATGGTGTCCTCTCGGGCGTCGGCGGCGTCGTCGTTTTTCTCCCTCAGATTCTCGTCCTCTTTTTCTTCCTCGGGCTACTGGAAGACAGCGGCTACATGGCGCGCGCGGCGTTTATAATGGACCGGCTCATGTCCCGCGTCGGGCTGCACGGAAAATCATTCGTGCCCATGCTCTCGTCGTTTGCCTGCGCCATTCCCGGCGTCATGGCCACACGCACCATCGAGAGCCGCAAGGACCGCCTCGTGACGATCCTCGTTGCGCCGCTGATGAGCTGCTCCGCGCGACTGCCAGTCTATATCGTGATGATCGCGGTGATGCTCCCAGCCGCCAGCGCATGGCAGCGCGCGGGCATCATGCTTTCCATGTATGCGCTCGGGCTCATTGCGGCGTTTGTGATGGCGTGGGTATTTAAGAAAACGCTGCTAAAAAGCGAAACGCCAATGCTCCTGCTCGAGCTGCCGCCCTACCGTGCGCCGGTCGTCCGTGGAATCGTGCAACGCATGTGGGAACGCGGCGGTATTTTCCTCCGCCGCGCGGGGACCGTCATCCTCGCGCTCAGCATTGTCCTATGGGCGATGCTCACGTTTCCAAAACCGGAGAACCCCGATGCAACGCAATCCGAAGCGCTCGCACACAGCGTCGCAGGGCGGATGGGCCACGCCATTGAGCCCGTGATCGCACCGCTCGGGTACGATTGGAAAATCGGCATCGGCCTGATCGCCAGCTTCGCCGCCCGCGAAGTCTTTGTCGGCACCATGGGGCAAATCTATAACATCGAGGACGCGGACGAGGAAAACGAAGGGCTCCGCGAACAAATGCGTGCCGAGCGCCGACCCGACGGAACTCCGCTATTCACTCCGCTGGTCTGCCTCAGTCTCATGGTCTTCTACGTGCTCGCGATGCAATGCGTCAGCACTGTGGCCATCGTTCGCCGCGAGACTGGCGGCTGGACTTGGCCACTTTTCCAAATCGGCTACATGACGGGCCTCGCATACCTCGCCGCGCTCATCGTTTTTCAGGGCGGCAAACTCCTCGGATTCCAATGACCGAAACCGTCCAGCAAATCCTTGTCGGCATCGCACTCCTCGCTGCGATCATTTACCTCGCCCGGCGCTTTATGAAAAAGAGCGGCTGCGGCAGTGATTGCGGGACTTCCTGCGCGGCAAAAACGCTGCCGAAAGCGGAGGCTCCGCCCAAGGAAAAGTAAGCCCGCTTATTTGATTTCCAGCTCTCCGACGCTGAACGCCACGGGCGGGAATGTGCCTTTTCCACCCGCGTCCAGTGGATCGAAAATCATGAGGACGCCGGTGTATTTTCCCGGCGCGATGTTCGGTCTCTGGACTGTCCAAGTCTCGACGAATTGCCCAAGCTCCACGCCCGGCAACGCGGCCCCTTTGAGGATGTAGTGATTCTCACCACTCGCCGAGCGGAGCCACAGTTTCATCCACGGGATGAATGTGCGGTCCCCAGCAAATTCCCACGTGATATTCCAGCGGAGCAGATCGTTGCCCGTCGGCGCGGAAGGGACGATGGAAACGAGCTGCGTCTTCTCATCGAGCCGCCGCGAAGTGCCCACGGGCAAAGCGCTGCCATTCGGTTTGGCGCGATGGAAATGCGCGCAAGCATTGCGCACGCTCGCCGGGAAAAGTCCGGAATCCTTCAGCCAGCGGTGCATGAGTTCGTCGGACGATGCGACGATTTCCCCCGTGACCGTCTTCATCTTCGGATGGTGTGAACCCGCTTCGGCACTGAACGTAAACTTGTCCGCGTAGTCCACCAAAGCATGGTCCGTCGGCTGCGGTGTGAAGCGCTTGCGCCCGAGTGTCTGAAGGCCCATCAGCACAAGCTGAAGCGACTGGAGCTTCTCGCGCTTTGCAACGTGCGACAGAAATCCAAGACTCGCAGTGACGCTCGCGCCTTCAGGCACGGCTGCGACAAGCTCCGCATTCACGCGACTAGTGCGCCACGCTGCGCCCGCACCCGCCAGTGTGCGGCCCATCCACCGTAGCGGACCAAACCAGAACTGCGTGATGACACACGCGACGACGAGATATGTGGCCACTGCATCGCGCCAAAAAAGCCGGGCCGAGGCCTCGATCGCCGCAAACCACATCAGCGCAACCAGCGGTGCTCCGTAGTGCCAATAAATCTCCCATTCGGACGAACGAAACGACAGTAAGTGCTGAAGAAAGAGCGGCGCAGCGACGATGATCCATCGAATCCGAAGGACGGGCAAAAAGAGGAAAGGCAGAAGAAGTCCCCACACCAAATTCCCGCCGGTGATCCCGCGCCAGAGCGCTCCGAAGCTGTTTCGCACGATACCGCCATCCCCGTTCAGTTGCGTATAAAGAACGCCGTAATCCACGCTACCGCCGTTCCATTTCGGCCCAAGCCAGAGCCCGTAAGCGAGCACCCAGGCGACCGCAAGAACTCCGGGGATGACATTCATCGACACCTGCCATTCGCGCCCGCGCTCCCGCTCCAAAACCCAATGCACGACACACATCCACGCAAGCATCAGCGTCACGTTTTCCTTGCACATCAGCGCGAGGAGGAACCAGACGAAATGAAGCCCCGGCATCCGCCGCAACCGCGCCTCCAGCATGAGAAGGATGAACGGCGCAGACAGCGTCTCCGGGTGAAACTCATGCAGCCCGCTGAAGCCCACAGCAGGAGCAAGCAGCGCCGCGAGCGCCATGCCTACGCAGGCCCGCGCGCTGAATTCCATCGCCGACGCAATCCGATAAGCGGTGAATGGAATCGTAGCCAGCAGCACCGTCTGGATGCCGACGAGCATCATCGGATGCTTCCAAATCCAGAACAGCGGAAGCAGTAAAAAGACGATGGGCTCCGCGTGATTTCCCATGATGGAAGTATCGAGAAGCGAAACCGTCCCCTGCCCTCTCAGTGCCTGCCAGAGCCCTTGCACATAAAACGCAATATCGAACGTCTGATACTGAAACGTCTTCCAGCGAAACCACGAGTCCGTGATGACTGCTGTGCAAAAAATCAGCGCGGCCCACCAAATGGTGCGCGGCGATCGTTGGATCGGTTCATACATTGTGAGAAGCTTCTACCGAAGGCCCGTCGGAACGCCAGAAAAGACGATCCTTCGTTCCTATTTCGCAAACTACTGCGGCGGAAAACGAAGCTGAGGTGTGCCATCGAGCCGCTTCGTGAGGTCAATAGGATCACCCATTTTCACCACCGCCGGATCGACTTGGTAGGCCCATACTTTGAACAGCACCAGACTCGCCGCCCCGTAGAGCGTCGAGAACGCGCCATCCACTGCATCGAGTCCGCATGCAATCGGAATACGCCCGATCCGCGGCACATTAAAGCGGGCGTCGAACGGATGCCATTCGTTCCCGATATAGACTTGGAAGTAAGCGTGGAAGTCCATCGGCGAGCCGTTGTCGAGAAAAGCCACGTCCGGCAAATGCCCGGTGACATATCGTGCAGGGATATTGAAACAGCGGCAGAGCGCGATCGCGGTGTGAGCAAAGTCGCGGCACACGCCGTAACGCTGCTGAATTATATCACTCGCCGACGTGTAACAACTGCCGCCGCCCCACCGATACTGGACGTTCGTATGCAGCCAGTCGCAGATGGCCTGGACTCTCGCGAACCCGTGCTGAATCTGCCCAAATTGCGAGAAGGCAAAATCCATCAACCGGTCCGAATCGCAGTAACGACTCGGCAGGATGTAACGCAGCAGTTCAGCCGGGAGCGCACTCACCGGCACAGGCTCGCCGACGGCACCGTGGCCCTCGGGAGTCGGCGGTAAATTGACAAACGCATCCTGCCGGATAACCGATCGTCCGACCGGAAGATCGAACCTGTGGACGATGTTCCCGTGTGTGTCCTCGGAGACCTGAGTATTGACTCCCGGAGGAAACGTAAGTTCCTCGCTCACCATTTGCTGATGAGGCTCCAAGCGGGGTTCAATGAGCAGCGTGATCGGCGTCGGCGCCGACGCTTCGTAGGATAGGTCGAAACCAATCCGGATTGTGATAAATTGCGGAAAATCGGACATCTTAAAGACCGGAAAAAGTCGGCTTCATCTGCGCAAAGAAATCTTCGAACAGGCTCGCATAAATCATATCGCGTTCCGGATGAAATTGGACGCCCAGCCCCCACGGATAATCGCGAATCCGCACCTGCTCGATGACGCCGTCGCCCGCGTGCCAAGCCTCAACTTCGAGCGGAGAAGCCACCCGATCCAGAGCCTGATGATGAGAACTGTTCACCAACGCAAACCGATGCCGGGCGCTCGAATCGAAACGCAACGGCTGCACGTTCGCGGTCTTCATCTCCGGCAAATCGTGCCCTTTAATATCGACGTGAAGCGTCCCGCCGAGTGCGAGGTTTAGAACCTGCAATCCTTTGCAGATGCAGAAAATCGGAATTCCACGCTCATAGGCGGACTTCACCGCTGCAAACTCCCACGCGTCGCGTTCGGGCTCGGGATTTTTGATCTGCGAAAGGTCCGCTGGCGGATCGATGTGAAACGCCGCAGCAACATCCGGCCCGCCGGTAATGAGCAGACCGTCCGCAGAAAGCGGATCGACCGGACCGACGCGTGCGTTACCCACGGCGATTTCCGGATGCGGGCTGAAAAACTTTCCGAACCACGCATCATCACATTCCCGAATCCATGAGGCCAAACGAAGCATCGACCTTTCTGCGCACGGACCCAGCTGGGAACAAGCGCCGATTCCAACCCGGCAAATTTTGAATATCCGTTGGATCGTTCATTTGACACGCAGGGCGTCTCGCGCAAGTCTCCGCGCCCTTTTTCTAATGAGTCTGATCGTTCAAAAATATGGCGGCACGAGCGTTGGCAATCCCGAGCGGATTAAAAACGTCGCGCGCCGCGTCATCGAAACCCAAGAGCAGGGCCACGGCGTTGTCGTGGTCGTGAGTGCCATGAGTGGCGTCACCGATTCGCTCATCAAACTCGCGAAGGACGTCTCACCGACTCCCGAGGAACGCGAGATGGACGTGCTGCTGGCCACCGGCGAGCAGACTACGATCGCACTCACCGCGATGGCCATCAATGCGATGGGAAAAAAAGCGATCTCCCTGACAGGCGCGCAAGCCGGCATCATCACGGACGGTGGCCACACGCGGGCAAAGATTTCCGACCTCACGCCGAAGCAGCTCAAGCAGTATCTCGACGAAGGCTACATCTGCATCGTCGCAGGCTTCCAGGGGCAGACTAAGGACCAGCGCATCACCACGCTAGGGCGCGGCGGGAGCGACCTCACCGCCATCGCCATCGCGGCTGCGGTGAAGGCGGACATCTGCCAGATTTTCACCGACGTGGACGGCGTCTATACGTGCGATCCGCGCGTCGTCCCCACGGCGAAAAAGATCGACGAAATCAGCTTCGACGAGATGCTCGAAATGGCCAGCAGCGGCAGCAAAGTGATGCAGTCGCGCTCCGTCGAGTTCGCCAAGAAATTCGGCGTCGTTTTTGAAGTCCGCAGTTCATTTAACCACAATCCAGGTACCATCGTGAAAGAAGAAACCAAGAGCATGGAAGCGGTCGTCGTTCGCGGCGTCAGCATCGAAAAAAATCAAGCCAAAGTCACCGTGCGCGCAGTGCCGGACCGGCCGGGCGTAGCGGCCCGCGTCTTCACCGCAGTCGCCTCGGCGAACATCGTGATCGATATGATCGTCCAGAACGTCTCGCGCGACGGAACGACAGACATCAGCTTCACGCTGAACCGCGACGAACTACCGAAAGTCGAAGCCGCGCTCGGGCCGGTGGCAACGGAGATTGGGGCGAAGTCGCTGGAGATCCAGGATGGCATCGGAAAGCTCAGCATTATCGGCGTCGGAATGCGCAGCCACAGCGCGGTGGCTTCGAGAATGTTCGAGGCGCTCAGCAAGGCGGGCATCAACATCGTGATGATCAGCACCTCCGAGATTAAGACCGCAGTCATCATTGAGGAATCCAAGCTCGCCGACGGCGCAAATGTCGTCCACGAGGCGTTCGGCCTTTCCAAGTAAAAAGCGCGCATGATTGCGTCCGCCGTTCGCATTTTCCTGGCCGTGTGCTGCCTTGCGGCGAGCGTATCCGGAGCGAACGTGCGCACGGTCTGGCTGATCGGAGACTCGACGGTCCACAACGACACAAAAGGCCTGCTCGGCTGGGGCACGACGCTGGCCGGGATGTTCGACCCGAAGAAGGTAAAGATCGAAAACCGGGCACTATCGGGCCGGAGCAGTCGGAGCTATTTGGAGGAAGGCAACTGGGCGAAGGTGCTGAAACTCGCGAAGTCCGGCGATTTCGTAATCATGCAGTTCGGCCACAACGACGACGGCGACCCCGAGTCCGGCGATCCCCTTCCTTCGCTTAAAGGGAATGGCTCGCAGACCCTGAAGCTGAAGCTCGGTGCGGCGGACGGAACGCGTGTCGTCCATACTTACGGCTGGTATCTGCGCAACTACATCGACGCGGCGAAGGCTGCAAAACTGAACACCGTCGTCTGCTCACCCGTGCCGCGAAACGTGTGGAAGGACGGCCGCGTCGTCCGCGCCGATGCCGATTTCGCGAAATGGGCCGGCGAGGCTGCAAAGGACGGCGGCGTGTGGTTTGTGGATCTGAATCGAACCATCGCCGACCGCTACGACGCGATGGGACCGGAGAAAGTCCGCGCTTACTTTCCCTTCGACAGCACCCACACGAACGCCGCAGGGGCGCAGTTGAATGCGCAGTATGTGATCGACGGCATGAAAGCGGTGAAGTGCCCGCGCGGTTTTTGGGCGCGGGTGTGGAAGAAGTAGGCTTGTCAGTTCACTCGGCGGCGGTTCAGCCGGGTATCCATCCACACAGCCAGAACGAGGACGCATCCGCGCACCACGTATTTATCGGAGAGTTCAGTGCCTTTCAGTTGCATCCCTTTCGCAAGCGTTGCCATGATCAACGCCCCGAGGAAAACGCCCATCACAGATCCCCGTCCTCCTCGCAACGACACTCCTCCGATTACACATGCCGCCACCGCATCCAGCTCCATGAGATCTCCGATGCTTGTCGTCGTGGAGCCTACATACGATGTTTGCAGGAACCCGGTAATCGCCACGATAATCCCCATGATGATGAACGCGCAAATCGTCACCCGCTGAACACGAATACCAGAAACAACGGCTGCCTCTTCGTTGCCGCCGATGGCGTAAAGATGACGACCAAACCGAGTGTGACGTGTAAGCGTATGGACGAAAAAAGCCACCACCGCGAAGACTACAGCAGGCAGCGGAACGCCTTTGTGTTGATTCGCAACAAGGACAAATATGAAGATCAGTTGGGCTACGATGAGCCATTTGATGAAAGTCAGTTCAAAGTCATCACCTTCAATTCCGAGCCTCTGACGCCGGGCCCATGCGCGGAGTTGGAAAATGAACATCAACCCTACGACGACACCTGCGACAATCAGCCCGATATGGGCATCCACGTAGTCCGTAGTTAGACGACGAAGCCAGTCTTGGGGGATCCGAATTGCCTCCCCTCCCGCCGAGATGTCCCACGTCTTTCCGACAGTCGCGCCGTTGACGGAAATCGTACGGCTTCCAATGACCTGCCAAAACAGCCCCTTGAAAATCAGCATCCCGCCCAGCGTCACGATGAATGCCTGAATGCGCCCCCGCACAATCAGAGAGCCCATGAATCCCCAAAACAAAGTCGCAATCACCAGCGTAAAGAGCATCGCGACCGGGTCCGGCCACGGCGGGGGCGGACACCACGCTGCCGCCTCCGGACCAAACGTCCGCCCGATGAATTCATGAAATGCGCGCAGATACTCCGTGACCCATCCGGTGCCCTGGATGAGCACCGTCGCGAGACCGCCGAGCAGTCCCACTCCGCTTCCCGCCGCGAGGTCGATGTGGCCGGGCAGAATCACCAGCAACATCCCCACCGCGAGCATCGCCGTGATGGAAACTTCCACCACGAGCTGGCTCAGCGTCCGAGCGGAAAGAAACGGGTTCCCTTCATAGAACATCCCCGCCCCCAAATCGCGCAGCGAATACGTAAAGAAGGCGGCTATCGCGAGCAGCGCGAGGAGCAGTGAGAGGTCACGGAATGAAAATCGGTTGCTCATAATGTCGGCAGAAAAAATACGGACGGAAGTGTGTAAATCGGCACTGCGCGAAGCTCGACGGGATTCCCCATCGCCGCGGCAAGCAGTTCCTCCTGCGTCGCGCCGAGCGAGAATTCCCCGGAGATGCGGCCCTCGTGCAGCATGAGGATTCTGTCGCTCATGCCGAGAAGTTCAGGCAGTTCGCTGGAGACGAGCACCACCGCTTTGCCTGCCGCGGTGAGGTCGTTGATGAGTTCGTAAATCTCCGTCTTCGCGCCCACGTCGATGCCGCGCGTCGGCTCATCGAGAAGGATGACGCCGGGGTCCGTCATCAGCACTTTACCGAGCACGACTTTCTGTTGATTACCGCCGGAGAGGTTGCCCACGTTCGTCGCCAGCCCCGGTGCCTTCACGCGGAAGCGCCGGAAAAACGCATAGTTCCTCTCGTGCTCCCGCCCTTCGCTGATCAGGCCCAGCGTCGAAAGTTTGCGCAGCGAGGAAAGCGAAAGGTTGAAGCCGACGGACTGCTCCAGCACGAGTCCGTAGCGCCGCCGTTCCTCGCTCACGAGCGCCATTCCCTTTTTCAAAACCGACGCCGGATCGCTGGCACGCAGCCGCTTTCCCGAAAGCGCCACGCTCCCCGCGACGCGCTGCCCCCAAGCGCCGAAAAGGTGCATGAGCAACTCCGTGCGGCCCGAGCCCATCAGCCCGCCGATGCCCACCACTTCGCCCGGCGCGACGGTGAACGAGATATTGTGCAGACGATCCCGGCCCGTGCGCGCGTCGGCGACCGTGAGCCCTTTCACCTCCAGCGCAGGCGTCTTACGCTCGGAGTGCATCCGGATGGCGCGGGGGAAAAGTTCCGTGATTTCGCGCCCCACCATCTGCCGGATGATCTCGCCTTTGTTCGTATCGTCGGCACGGCGGGAAAAGACCGTCGCGCCGTCGCGCAGTACCGTGATGCGGTCCGCGATCTCGAAGACTTCATCGAGCCGGTGCGAGATGTAAATGCACGCGATGTTCCGCCCGCGTAAATCGCGCAGCGTGTTCATCAAGATGCGCGTCTCGTGCTCCGCGAGCGCCGCCGTCGGCTCATCGAGAATTAAAATGCGCGACTGTTTGCCCAGCGCTTTCACGATTTCCACGAGCTGCTTTTGCCCCACGCCGAGCTGCGAGACGGGAGCGCCCGGAGGGATGTCGATCTGGAACTTCTTTAGCAGAGCCGCCGCATCACGGTGCATCTTCACGGTATCCACGAGGCCAAAGCGCAGCGGCTCACAGCCGAGGAAGATGTTCTCCGCCACCGTCATCTCCTCCACCAGCGCCAGCTCTTGATAAATCACCGCAACCCCCGCCGCGCCGGAGTCGGCGATGTCGCGAAAGCGCGCCTCCTTGCCATTAAGTTCCAGCGTCCCGTCATAGCTCCCGTGCGGGTGGATGCCGCTTAGCAGCTTGATGAGCGTGCTTTTCCCCGCACCATTCTCGCCGCACAGCGCGTGAATCTCCCCGGCATCCAGGTCGAACGAAACATCCTTCAGCGCGGTCACGCCGGGGAATTTTTTTGTGATCTTTTTAGCAGCGAGAATCATCGGGCAGTGGAGCGGATTACGACGGCCATGATCGCCGCAATGAGAAAGAGCACACCCACCAGCACCACGATCCACTCCGGCTTCAAATGCCGTCCCTTGCGCGTCACATCCATCAGCCCCGCGATGCGCAAAACATCCTCGCCCCGAAACGTCACGCCTTCACCCGACGCGATTCGCGCGGCCAGCGTGCCGAGATCTTTGCCGAGCAGATTGTGGTCGGAAAGCAGGACGGCCTGCGCCATTTCCTCGCTATCTTCCGGCACACGACCGCAAGCGCCGCACACCGTCAGCGCGCCGGATTTCGCTTTACCGCAATGGATGCAGACCGCGTTCATTTCGCGCCGAAAAAAGACAATCCTCCACATGACTGCACGCGTCCTTGAAAAAGAGCGCGCACACCGGAGATGGCAGCAGGCCGGATACAGAGTTTCATGAGTATGCGCAGAGCGTAACCCCCCGCCCCGCAAAACGAGAAGCTCGAATTCCACGGGAGCCGCAAGAAGGCGTGGTTAAACTGGGGATCCAAGAACTAGGAAGGTGTCCGAGATGAGACCCTGGGCTGGGGGTTATTCGCGGCCATTCAGCGTGATTGAGCCGCACGTTTCGTGCGACGAAAAACCGAGGGAGGGAAGGAAGCCGTCGTCGCGGGGGGTGTATTACCTATCAGCAGTATGTCACTCGGATCGGGGCTCTTGGCCTTTATTAATAAGGGTTTCAGCGCTCCGGGCACTCAGTTCACCTCACGGCAATACTACCGAGCGAACTCGGGATCAGCCCCATTGGACAAATCGCTAGTGGCTGTGCTGAGATTCGGGGCAATGGACCGCAGTAGCGAAAACAACCCACGAAGCTCACTGGTCGCGCAAAACGCGCTCTGCAAGGAGCGAACTCGCAATGGTATGGCCCTTCGCTGCTCGAACCCCGCTCAGATACTTCCGGGATTCGCGACGAATTTCTGAGTTCTGACAACCAACCGATTATGAAAAACAAAACCGCTCTTCACCTCCGGAACGTGTGGAATCACCTCGCATTCTTCTCATTCATTGCCGGGTGCCCGAGCGCGATATTCGCGGACCCAAACCACCCACCGGCACCACCGCCCGCACCGCAAGCACCGACCTCGCAACCGGCTCCGGTGGCTTATAAGCCCGCAGAATATCAGAGCATAAATGCACTGCGTGCGAAAGCGTTGGCGGGAGAGCCGCTCGACGAAGCGCTTGGCGGCAAGACGATGAAGGGCACGCCAGTCACGCCTCGTACTCCCGAATGCTTCCCTGCGGAGTCGCGCGATTTGTTCTGGCAAATGGACATGGTTTCCGCGGGCAAGGATGCTCCGCTGCAACCGCTCAATTTCGATACGAATGGCGATGGGAAAATCGATGAGCAGGAGCGCAACGCGATTCGCGGACGCAATACGTGGCTGCTTTGGGGCGGAGGCAATGAGAGCTTCTGGAACTGGCTAGCACAGGATGGCTTTGGCATCACGGACTTCCTGATCATGCTGGACTCGCGCACACGGGGCGACCGTTTTGTCCGCGCCGGACTCATCAACCAGCCGGGCTTTAGAGCGAATGCAGATCCTTCGAAACGTATTCTCGGCCTGTATTTTGACACGCCTGTTTCGGAGTCTCAGTCGAACTCAGCACTTCCCGATGGCTATGCCAGCAAAGGTGCCGTGCTAAAATCTCCGCCGTGGGATCCAGACACGCGTCGCGCGTATCCTCCGGCCGACCACTCAAAGTATCAGCTCATCACCACGGGTTCCAGCGATTACGCGGCGCGCGTCGTTGCGGAACAGTCCGCGCTGTTTGAGCCTGGCGATACTCAGGTGTTTACTGACACTGTGACTAAGCTAGCGGCGCGGGGCGATGGCGTGGACTACACGGTGTATGGTTTTCCCAGCGGCATCTTCGGCATCCGGTTGTTTCTGAATCCCGATTTCTTTGGCAAAGGAGAGGCTCCTGCGACGGCGCGCTCTTATTGGAAGGAGCGCGTGGAATCGACCAACGATCGCTACTACACCGATCCCGCGATCCAGAAGGACCCACGACTCGTGCGTCCTTTCCGGGCGAGTGTGTCCTGCGGATTTTGCCATGTCGGGCCGCATCCGCTGAATCCGCCGCACGACCCGGAGTCACCGGACTGGGCGAATCTTTCATCGACCATCGGCGCGCAATACTGGAAGCCGCAGCCCGCATTTGGAAACCTGCAAACGGGCAACAGTTTCCTGTTTCATTTCCTCGCCAGCCAGCAACCGGGAACCGTGGACACATCGCTCGTCAGCACCGACCACATCAACAACGCCAACACGATGAATGCGGTTTGGGATATCAACGCCCGCCTGGCCCGCGCGGGCCTGAATCCCGCAGAGAGGCAAAGCGCGGCGAACGTCCGCATCAAGAGTATCGAAGATCCGACGGTGCCCATCAAGGCCGACGGAAAGGACTGGCGCCACACACCGCGAGTGCTCGTGGACGGCTCGGATTCCATCGGTGCCTTTGGCGCTCTCGCCCGTGTGTATCTGAACATCGGCACGTTCTACGAAGAATGGTCCACCTGCCACAACCCGCTCATCGGCTTCAAAAAACAGCGCCCATTCAGTTTGGAAGTTTGCCAGTCCAACTCGGTGTATTGGAAGGTCAACGAGCAGTATCGCACGGATTATCTCGCGGCATTCTTCACACTGAAATACAGCGCGGTCGCTCCACCAACCACGGCGGGACCAATCGCGCCGTCCACTGCGCCGCACAACAGCACGCAGCCGATGAAGCTCGTCGCCGCGAAGGAATCGGACGGAAAGACCCCGAGCGCGGCGGCGGCAGAGGTGCTGAAATTGGACACGCCCGAACAGCGCAAACACGGACGCAAAGTGTGGATGGATCATTGCGCGATTTGCCACTCCAGCAAGCAGCCCGACGGATTCACGATGGCCTTCAGCCGAAAGGCTGGCGGAGAATCGTGGGACAAGCAACCGGCCCCGAAAGACGCCGCCTACGTGCTCCCGATGGACGGCGGTGATTGGCCGACTTTCAGGCGCAGTCCCGCTTACGAAGATTACAAGTCGCGCCTATTTTCTCTCGTGAGTCGGGCGAAGCCTTTGGATGGCGACCCGCTTACAGATGAGCACCCATTCTGGGCCGACAACTTTCTCTCCACTGAAATTCGTGTTCCGGTGACGCTCGTGGGGACGAACTCCGGGCGCGCGATGGCCACTAACGGGCTTGGTGGCAACGTGTGGGATAATTTCAGCTCGCTCACTTACAAAGAGCTTCCAGCGGTGGGGCAAGTGGGCTTTTTCAATCCGATCAGCGCGACGGATTCCAGCTACGCGGCGCCCGGCGGAGGCCGCGGCTACTATCGTCCAGCGACACACATCAGCCTTTGGGCGACCGCGCCATTTCTGCACAACAACTCGATGGGCGTCTATCTCGACGACCCGTCTGTGAAAGGTCGGATGGTGCAATTTCTCGACGCGACACGACGCATGCTGTGGAGCGCGAAACGCTCAAGTCGCTCGTTGGTTCTCTCGCAGAAAGAGATGGCGTGGCTCGACGAAGTTCAAAAGGACGGCAAGAGCAAGATTGCGCCGGATCTTGTAGTTACGCGCCCTGGCGATTTGCGCGGCAGCGGCTCGGAAGCAGCAGCCAAGGACACAGGGTTCATTTATCGATTACCGCAGGATGCGAGCATCGAGTTTGCAGCAGCATTTGCCCGTCCTTTGTTGGAAGGGGTCGCCGGCAAATTTGTCACATCGCTTGTCTCACGATGGCTGTGGATCGGGCTCGTCATTCTTTTGCTGTGGCTTGCGTGGAAACACCGCCCGCGTTACCTCGGTATCACGCTGATCGGGCTGGCAGTGCTGGTTGCGGGATTGCTTGCGCTCAGCGGACTTGGCGGCGGAGGTAGCACTGTCGGCGTGTTGCTCATGGGTGCCACCCCACTTCTGGGATTCAGCTCCTTGCATTGGTGGGCGCTCGCGGCGGTGCTCGCGGCATTTGGTGTCATTTTCCTCCAGGCCAAACCGGACTGCGGAAAGAGTGCTCGCGGATTGCTGGCGCTGTTCCTTTTGGGAATCACGTATGCAGTCGCACGGATGACTCACGCATTCTGGCCGACTGCCATCACGGCGATCTTCGCGATCTGGATTGCGTGCAAATACAAGCCGACACTGCCCGGATTCTCCCGCGCGTTTTTCCTCTTCCTCGCAGTGCTGGCGGGAATCGTGGGCTGGGTTGCGGATTGCTTTGTAAATGGCCGCACCATCCTCACAGTTCCGCTGGCAAATATCTCCGTCGGTCCCCTGCCGATCCATGTCGGGCCGATCCCTCGCGGCACGCCGGTGAATCTGATGATGAGCATGGATCCCGAGTCTCCCAAGCTACCGAAGGCAATCGTGTCCATGATCCTCGCGACTGCGGAGATTAAAAAGAAGGGGCTCTCCGGCGAAAAGGCATGGGAGGTATTCAAGAACGGAGCCGGACAGCCGCTGATGGATGCGAGCAAGTGCCAGGACTTCGTGCTCGATCGCGGGCATCTGTTTGGCGAGACGCTCGATCCGGACCCGACGAAAAACGATGAGGCCAAAGAGGCGCTTATCGCATTCCTCAAAACACTCTGACCCACCCGCCTTCCGAGCCCATGAATGCGACAGAAAAAACCAACTCATCCTCGAAGGCCGCACTGACTGCCGACGAGCTCCTCAATAGGGCCAGCAAGAAGGACGAATCGCTGTTCGACTTTATCATCGTGGGCTCCGGCGCGGGCGGTGGTCCCCTCGCCTGCCGCCTCGCGCTTGCGAAGAAGAAAGTGCTGCTCATCGAAGCGGGCCAAGATCCGAAATCCGTAGGCGAAATCCACGATGCCCCGGGCTACCACGCCGCCTCTACCGAGAACGACGCGATGAGCTGGCAGTTCTCGGTTCGGCACTACTCGGACTCGCAGCGGCAGGCCCACGATCACAAATACGACAAGGCCAAAGACCCTACCGGAACGGGCGGAATTTTCTACCCGCGCAGTTCCGGCATCGGCGGCTGCACTTCGCATCATGCGATGATCGTCGTCCGTCCAAACGACAGGGACTGGGAGCACATCGCCGACCTCACGAACGATGACTCATGGCGCGCGAAGAATATGCAGCCGTTTTTCGCCAAGTTCGAGAACTGCCTCTACGTGGATCAATATCGCGGCTTTTTCGCCAACATTCTCGGCTTTGTAAGCCAAGCGTTCTCCGGCATTGTTCGCTTCCTCAATCCAAAAGCCATTCTCGATCAGGGCGGCCACGGGAAAGACGGATGGCAGCCCACGAGCCTTATCGCGCCGGAACTCATCAAACGGATCGTTAAGACCGACAACGAGTTTGCCACCGTGCTGCTAAAGTCCGCATCGCAAGTCATCGAAGGAGGAGGGCGACTCACCGCGTGGATCAAGCGACACCTCGCCATCGCCGGGCTCGTGCGTTCACTGGACCCGAACGATTTGACCACGCGCGCGGCGAGCAGAGACGGTGGGATTTTCCTCATCCCGACCGGCATTGGCGGACCAGACACGCGGGACGAAAATGGGGACTCTCTCAAAGGCCGCCGCGCAGGAGTTCGAGAGTTCATCATGAAGACGCAAAAGGCTCATCCGGACCGTCTCGTGATCGTCAAGGGCGTGCATGTAAAGCGCGTGATTTTCGACAATTCCGTCCCGCCCCGCGCAATCGGCGTTGTTGGTGAAAAGGGCGATCACCTTTACAAAGCGAGCCCTCTGCATCAGCCCGCGAACGGCACCGACATTGAATTCTTTGTTCGCCACACGGAGAGGATGGACAAAGATTCCAACGAGCTGGAACTGGAAGGGAAAGGGGAAGTGATTTTGTGCGGCGGGGCATTCAACACGCCGCAAATGCTCATGCTCAGCGGCATCGGCGATGCCGCGACTTTAGAAAAACACGGGATCAAATCGAGGGTGAACCTTCCGGGCGTCGGGCGCAACTTACAGGACCGATACGAGGTGTGTGTGGTCAGCGAAATGCGCGAGGATCTAAAAACGCTAGACAGCGCGAGCTTCATTCCAGGCGATCCAAACGACAAAGGCCGCCAGGAGTGGATCGATAAGAAGGAGGGACTGTATGCCACGAACGGCGGTGCCATCACGATCCTGAAGCGCTCCGCGACCGCTGACGGCGAAGAGCCGGACCTTTTTACCTTCGGTGCGCCGGCTGCATTCCGAGGCTATTACTGGAAGTATTCGAAGGAACTCTTCAGACCCACCAAGGGCGCAGCGAATGATCAGCACAACCTTTGGACTTGGGTCATCCTGAAAGCCTACACGCGAAACGACGGAGGCACCGTGCAACTGCGGAGTGCCGATCCGTTCGATACGCCCGCGATCAATTTCCGATCGTTCGACGAAGGGAACGCCGAAAATTGGGAAAAGGATGTCGAAGCAATCGTTGAGGCAGTAGATGCAATGCGGGCGATCAACAGCGTTCCCGGATCGCCCTTTGTCCGCGAGCTACAACCGGCCGAATTCCTCGCAGAAAAAAACGCCCTTCGGAAGGCTGGCGGCCTTCAGGAATGGTCGCTGAGAGACTGGATCAAGAACGAGGCATGGGGGCATCACGCGTGCGGCACCTGCCGGCTCGGCAGCGATAAATGGAAGGAAAACGTCGCCGACCTCACGGACAAGGGAGCCGTGCTCGACAGCCACTTCCGCGTCCAAGGCGTGAATGGCCTGCGCGTCGTGGACGCATCGGTGTTCCCAAAAATTCCGGGCTACTTCATCCTCGCCGCCATTTTCATGGTCAGCGAGAAAGCTGCGGAAACGATCCTCTTGGAAGAGTCCGACGTGAACTACCCCGACGACGTTCGAAATCTCGAAAAGAAGGCCATCCGCGCACGGCGCAAAAAGGCGATGGTTCCCGAGGATAATGGACGGCCGAATTCCAAGGCTGCAGCAGTCTCAGGCAAGTCCGGCAAGCCCCCAAAGAATCCTTTGAAGCCCGTGCAACATGCACCCGATCCGTCGAAGGAAAGAAAGAACGAAGAAGAAAAGCAGCTTGAAAATGTCGTCGGTCTCGCGTTCTCCGGCGGTGGTGTGCGAAGCGCTACGTTCTCGCTCGGAGTCCTCCAATCGCTCGCGGAAAAGAATCTCCTGCGACACATAGATTTTCTTTCGACCGTGTCGGGCGGAGGGTTCACGGGCAGCTTTCTGGGGCGGCTTTTCACACGCAAGCGCGTCGCGGGAGTGGCTGATCCTGTCGGTCGTGTACAGGACATTCTCTGGCGCAACAGCAGCGGCCCGCTGCGCTGGCTGCGAACGCAGGCGAACTACCTTTTCGCCAGCGGAACGGACGACTGGCTCATCATGCTCGGCATCTTTTTTCGCAGTCTCTTTACCGTGCATCTCGTCGTCGGAGCATTGCTGCTCACGTTGTTCGGGGTTCTGGCCGGGATCAGCAAGCTGCCTGGGGTCCAACGATTCCTTCCCTCAGCGCCGAATCTACACGACTTCATTCCGCTCACGCTTTCAGCATGGTGGTGGGTGCCGGTCGCTGTGCTGGGGCTGTTCATCATCCCCATGAAGCTCGGCTACTGGCTCGCGCCAAAAAATCTCACTTACCGCTCGCATCCTCCTCACCCGCTGGCCGCGTGGATCGTCCTTCTGGCCGGCACTTCAGCAGCGCTTGCATTGCCGGGACATGGCACTTGGGCAGGCGCGATTGTGGCCGTGCTTGGGCTTGCTTGGGCATGGCAGGAGACGGCGAGAAGCGGCTTGTCGGATGCAGCCGCAAAAGACCGCCGCTCCGAAGGCACGGTGGTGCGCAACCGTTTGACCCGCGGCGTGGGCGAGGCGCTGGTGATATTCGCTGTGCTGCTCATTTTCGTCGCACTCGATTCGGTGGCAGTGACCATCGCCAGTCAGAGCAATCTTCCGGCGATGATTGCGGCTTTGGTGGCCCTCTCACCGGCACTGCAACTATTGCGCACTTGGGGTGCCAAAGTCCTTCCAAAAGGAGACGGCCCCAGCGGGTTCACGCTGATGAAAATCGCTGCGATCCTCATCGCGCTAGCCTTGCTCTTTCTCGTCGATGTCATTGCGCATGGCTTGTTCTCGGCTGGCGATGGGCGGTGTGCTTGGGCCTGCATTTTGATCGCGTTTCTTTTCTCCGCAGCATTGGGGCGAGCTTTTGATCTCCTGAACCTCACCTCCCTGCACGCCAGCTACGCAGCGCGCATCACCCGGACGTTTCTGGGCGCTTCAAATTCGGCTCGCTCATCCGGTGCCGACAACATCGCCGCAGACGTTTCCATCTCGGACCCGCAGGACGATATCGCCCACCACCGCTACCGCCCCGAGGAGCACGGCGGACCATTGCACCTCATCTCTGTGTGCGTGAACGAGACCGTGGACCACGCCTCGCAACGCGAAATCCGTGAAAGCAAAGGGTTGCTGATGACCGTGGGATCGTTCGGCGTGAGCGTGGGCCGACGTTACTTCGCACGGTGGACTCGCGAAAATATCAAGATCCCGTGCTGGTTGCGCTTCCGCCGCTGGCTGGAAGGCCGCGATGGCGACGACGGAACCAACGTTGCGCGGCCCGCGCTGAAAGCCATTCCTTTAAACTCAGATCCAAACACCTTTCATCCGCTCGGTCGTCGGGATAATAGCCCCGCAGTAGTGCAAAGCTTGTCTCTCGGAGAATGGACGGCTGTTTCCGGCGCAGCCTTCTCGACCGGGCGCGGGCGTGCGTCGAATCCGCTCACGGCACTCTTTATGGGCCTCGTGAATCTGCGGCTTGGATTTTGGTGGGACTCTGGCATCCGCGCCACTGAGCGCCCTGGCCGTTTCCCCGCCAATGCCTGGCGTCGGATCAAGGAACTGCCCGGCAACTTATTCCGCGCGCATCAGTTGTTGCTCTCGGAATGGCGCGCCCGTTTCGACGGCCCTTCCAAGGAGTTTTGGAATCTCACGGATGGCGGGCACATGGACAACAGCGCCGTGTATGAACTTATACGCCGCAAAGTGCCCTTCATTATCTGCACCGACGCGACGCGCGATCTGGATTATTCCTTCGAGGACGTTGCCACGCTCGTCCGTTCCGTCCGGGTGGACTTCGGCGCGGAGATCACATGGCAGTCGCTTCCCGCAGCGTTGATCCTCCCCGGCTGGATCAAGCAGTGGATTGACCTCGCCCATGTCGGGACGCTCGACCAGTTGAAAGGCAATAAGGCCCGCGGCGGCACGGGCAGCAAGTATGCAGCGATCGCGCTCATTACCTACGCAGATCAACAGCAAGGCTGGCTGTTGCTCATCAAGGCCAGCCTTATCGGCGGCGAGTCACTCGATGTGACCCAATACGCCTCGGGCAACAAGGACTTCCCGCAGGACTCCACCGGGGACCAGATCTACGACGACGCCCAGTGGGAGAGCTACCGCATGCTCGGCTACACCGCTGCGTCGGCTGTCCTTCGATAGAAAGCGAACCCATCCACTCAATGAAACATTCTTTCACATCCATCCGCGCAACACTCCTCTCCGTAGTTGCCATTTGCGTCACTGCATCCGCCTCGGACCACGCCGATCCGATGAGCTTGAACGCCTTCATTCCGCAGTCCGATCCGGTGGCGAACATCACCGACCTGCACGCGTTCCTAGTGGATAAGGACCGCAGGCCCATCCTTGAACAGGACAAGATTAAGGACGCCGACCAGCTCATCATCAGCCTCTGCGTAAGGCGGCGACTACTTCCGGAGCAGATCGCGGGAATCGGGAAGGATGTCCCGAAATATTCCTTCCGCGTGCATCTCGACTTGAATCCCGACGTGCGATTCTTCGATCCCGCACTGACTCCCGACGGGAGGAAATACGCAGATGCACTCGCGGAGTTTCCTCAAAATTCTCCACAATCAAAAGCCGCGCGCGGCGAACTCGTCTCCCATCAACAGGCCGATGAATCCATGCAGCGGCTCTACGGCGGCATCCTCACCAATCCCCAAGCCATCGCCGAGGAAGCGCTGCTCAATTTTCACCTCACATTCGCGGCCGATGGTGAGAACTCCGAAGCCACTCTCGACGCGCCGCAGATTGAAGGCATCCCGGGCGAAGTGAACGTGGTGCGCGAAAGCCGCCGCTCCATCGACGGCACACGCGACGTCACCACCGCGAAGCCGTGGAAGCCCGGCGCGATAAACGTGCAATCGGGCGTCTTCGATGATCCGTTCATCTTCCCGCGGTTTTTTCGCAGCAACGTCATCGGGATCGTTACGAGCATCCCGCTCAAATCCATCCGCAGACCAAACGGCACTTCAATCAGCGACGGCCCCATCCTGCTTTGGGGCACAACTCACACAGGCGATGGAAAACAGAGCGACCACGTCGGGCGCTCGCTGCGCACCCAGTTGCCGCGTTTCGGATATCTGAATCCTCTTCATCCGTCCAAGCACGTCGCGGAAATCACCCGTGTACATGCCTCACCCACGCTAATGGAAAACGGGCTCGCTACCTTCCTCGCGCCCCTCGAAGCCCGCCGGCACTACGACAGCGCTCCCGACGTGATGATTTACGATCTCCGCAAACCCGCGAGATTCCCAAATGGCCGATGGCTGGAGGATGATGTCGCCAAGACATTAGCTGATGCGGGCGAGACTCTCCTCGTGGAACTCTCATACGCCGAGTCGCGCCAGTTCCCTCGCGCCGAGACGAACGACAAACCGTTCCGAAAGGACTTCCCCTACCTCGCGCCACGCTGGACCTTGAGCGAGACCATGGAGCACAGCGCTCCGGGCAGCACATTTGAAGGGGGCTTCAAAGTGCCAAACGCTCCGGATTCCGCAGCCATCGGGCTGCCAACACTCGTCCCTGCGGTTTGGCGCAGTTTGTGGCTGGGGCTTTCTTTAGCGATGGCGCTCGTCGGCTTTCTGGCATGCCTCGCCGTGCGTGGCCCTTTTAAACGATGCATCGTCATCGTGATCACGATCCTCGGGCTCATGATGATTTGTCCCATCCAGGCTCCACAGCTTCCCCGCTCAGACAAAGGCTTCATGACGCAGCCGCAGAAGAAATTCATCCTAGCGCTTTTGGGCACTGGCCTCACTGGCGCACTTGGACTTGTGGCGCTTTACGCACTCGGCATTCGCCGCGGTATCGTCGTCGCCGCGCGCGAAGCCGTATTGCCGCTCGGGGAACAAGGCGAAGTGCTTGAGGACCGTCAGTACACAGGCTCCACATTCCGCGAAGTGAGCGACGCCGTTCTGGCCGAGCCCTACTACGGAAGCACATGGGGCGAATCCAATCAGAAGCCGCTCCCGGTTTACTCGACGACCCTCGGCGACGTCGGAGACGGTCTCTTTTCACTCTCCAAGCGATTCCTTTTCAAAGACGCCGCCGCGCGGACACTCGCCAGCCACGCCGATCTCCGTTGGGGCGGGCCGGAGCGGAAAGGCGTGAAACGCATCCTGCACCCGAACGGCGTCTGCCTCACCGGCGTCTGGCGCATCACCGAGAACAGCGAGTTCACCGGCTACTTCGCAAACGGCAGCGTGGGGCTCGTCGTCGCGCGTTACTCCACGGGCCTTTCCGTCCGCCGTGGTGAAGTCCGCACCCTCTCCATGGTCGGCAAGCTTTACCCGACGCTGGACCCCGGCGAGAAACTTCGCACGGCGAGTTTCATCACGCAGGAGGAGCTCGGCGGCAGCTACACTTCCAGCATCCACGACGCCCTTCTCCGCAACGCACCAAATGTCACGCCTCTCCGCCGAGGGCTCGGACTCGGGACGCTCTTCCTCACGGTGTTCGCGTTCCTACGGGTCGATCGTCGCTTCACCATCCGCCAGCTCTACGAAGTCGCGGAGCTCAACAAACCCGCCGACACCAAAACGTGCTGCCCTGAATTCATGCAGCTCAAAGTCATCAGCCCAAAGATTGACGGCGAAGACGGAACTGCGGACTTCCGCGACGATGTGCTCGCGCAGATCTACGACCGCGGAAAGCAGGTCAAACAACGCGATCTCGTCTTCGAGATCCACGTCTCCAACAAAGGTGAAATCCGCGGCTTGCTGAACAAGACGATTGTCGGGGCGGACTGGAAGCCGATTGGCACCATCACTTTCGACAAAGCGGCAGCGTCGTATAACGGCGACTTCGTCATCCATTTTCACCATCCAAAATGGCGTACTGATCGAAACGACCCGAGCTCCGTAACCGGCCCCGGGAAGCTCGCTGGAGTCATCAATTGGCTGGCCGGCAAATTCACCACGGTCGTCGGTATCTTCGCGAAAAAGCGCTGACACGGACTGAAGTCTCACGGAGCAAAACAACAGATCGAATCATTTCATACCAACCTACTCATATGCCAGCAATCCAACCACAAGTCCTCAAGATGCTGCGGGAGCTTCCTAGCGGCCCCGCAAATTTCTACCTCGAATCGCTTTTAGATCCGGATCTCGTTTTCAACAAACTGCCTGCGCGCGCCAAAGCCCACCTCACGCAGATGTCCAATCCGAAGTCGTTTCGAGAGCACATAAAAGCCAAGCCGAAGCCTTTCGTCGGCGTTGCAGAGGGGGATTCGTGGTTCGACTACCTTCCTGCTTACTTCGATCTTGATCTGTTCAATGGCGATTTGCTCGGCGAGCTCAACGACGACGATAACTTCCACGTCTTCAAGGTCGCAAAGGCTGGAGACACGCTGGATAACATGGTCTTCGGGCCCAACAACACTGGCGAACAACTCCGCAAGACGCTCAAAGCAATCGAGGCCAATGACGCCCGATTCTTCCTTTTCTCCGGCGGCGGCAACGATGTCGCCGGACCCGAGTTGGAGCGGTTCCTTTTTCCTGCTGCAAGCGCCCCGGACCCAAGCTTCCCGATTCGCAAGGATGTGGTCGAAGCAGTGCTGGGGAAGGCATTCACGGCCACGTTCAATCATCTCATTGACGAGGTCCGGCGTGTATCGCCGAAGATCGCGATTTTCCTGCACGGCTATGACTTCGCCGTTCCGGATGGACGCGCGGTCATCAACATCCCGTTCGGCTTCCATTTCGTGGGTCCGTGGTTGAAGCCAGCGTTTGTGAACAAAGGAATCACCGCCGTTGCTGTCCAGCAGCGGGTGATTGATTTCCTAATCGACAGACTCAACAAAACCATCGCCGCAGTCGCGAAACAACGGGCGTCCCATAATGTGCACCACATTGATGTCCGAGGAACGCTCACCAAATCCAGACCGGGCTACCGAAAGGACTGGGCGAACGAACTTCATCCCACGGGACGAGGCTGGAAGAAGGTCGCGAACCTCTTCAGTGCAGAAATCCTTGCTGTGCTACAGTCGAAATAAGAAACGGGGTGATTGAGCCGTGATGATGCTCAAAAAAAGCGATCTGCTTGCTAAGCGATGACCTTCTCTCCGGACAGCTCCTCTTCTGGATTCATGACTGTCCCGCCTTCGGAGAGGGCGGAGATGATTGCCAGCGACTCCAAATAGCGTCCGTTCGACTCGCGAAGTCGCCGACCCAAGATTTCGAGCACTGCGATGTTGAGCTTGAACGCGACGATCGGAGACTCGGCGGCAAACCGCTGCATGAGCCCGACTGAGATTTTCATGACCGTGCAATCTTCCGCCGCAGTCACGTCTGCGCTTCGTGGGTCGTGATCGACGAGGACAAGTTCGCCAAAAAATTCCCCGGCATGAAGCGTGCAAAGGCGGACATCCGGGCTGCCCACGGTGCGCAGGATGACGTCGGCACTTCCCTCAGCGATGAGATACATGGCGTTTTCGACCTCCCCCTGGTGAACAATAGCCTGGCCCGCGGCAAAGACAGTTGGCTCGGCAAGCTCGAGAAGTGCGGCAAGTTCGGCGTCTTCAAAAGTTCGAAAAACGGAACAGACTTTGAGTTTGTCGTGAACGGGATGGCGTGTGCTCATTTAATTGAGCATTCTCCAAGCAAGACTGATACCGCATTTTATTCTGAACAACGAACAGCCAAGACTGAAGCCCCCCTACCCTCCGCGGATCATCGCGGAGACGGACGACATTCTCGTCGTGGACAAGCCGCCATTTATGCAGGCCCATCCGAGCAAGCCGTCCGATACTGCGACGCTCTGGGATGAATTGCGCGGACTGCTCGCCTACGAAATCGCGAACGGCGGGCAAGTCAGCATCATCAATCGCCTCGACCGCGAAACCAGCGGCCTCACGCTCATCGCGAAGCACACGGCGGCAGCGCGGGAATTTCATCAGCGAATGGAGCGGCGCGAAATCTCGAAAGCCTACGACGCGATTGCATGGGGGTGGCCCGCGCAGGATGATTGGACGGTGTCGGCCCCGCTCTTGCGCCAGGGCTCGGTGCGGGACAGCCGCGTGTGGGTGAAACAGTGCGTCCATCCCGATGGCGCATCGGCCGTGACGGGCTTTCGCGTGACCCGGCGATTTGAAAGCGCGGGCGCAAAATATGCCCTCATCCGCGCGACCCCGGCGACCGGACGGATGCACCAAATCCGCGTCCATCTCGCGCACAGCGGCCACGCGATCGTGGGAGATAAACTCTACGGGCCTTCGGAGGATTGCTACCTGGAATTTATCGAGACGGGTTGGACGCCTGCGCTGCAAGCCCGTCTGCTTCTGCCGCGACAGGCTCTTCACAGCGCGGAACTTTTCACGCCCGGCTACCACTGGTCGTCGCCGCTGCCGCCCGATTTACGCGAGGCATTCGCTGCTTGAAACAAAAGCGCCGGTTCGCAAATGTCCGCAATGCCACGCGTCATCGCCCTTCTGGGACTCTTCGTTTTCATCGGCCTCGCATGGCTGCTCTCCAACAACCGCCGCAAATTCCCATGGCGCACCGTGATTGCCGGGCTCGCGCTTCAATTTGTCTGCGCATTGTTCGTCCTCGGGACGCAGCCGGGCATGGCTCTATTTGAAGGCGCGCGGTCAGCGGTGGGGCACCTCAACGAGTGCTCCGATGAAGGCGCGAAACTCGTCTTCGGTCCCCTCGCCCAGCAGCCTCTCCTCGGCTCCGTATTCGGCGGGGCAAACGCGTTCGTCTTCGCGATCAACATCTCGGCCACGATCATCTTTATCGCGGCTCTCTCCGCGCTCCTCTACCACTGGGGAATCCTTCAGCGCGTGGTGCATGTGATGGCCGTCGTCATGCAGCGCATCATGGGCACTAGCGGCAGCGAAAGCCTCGCAGCCGCGAGCAATATCTTCCTTGGCCAAACGGAGGCCGCCCTCATCGTGAAGCCCTACATAGCGGGCATGACCCGCAGTGAAATCATGGCACTCATGACCGCCGGAATGGCAACCATCGCGACCGGCGTGATGGTCGTTTACGGCGGAAAAGACATCGGCATGAACGCGGGACATATTCTCACCGCATCCGTCCTCAGCGCGCCCGCCGCGCTCCTTGTGGCAAAAATCATGTTCCCCGAAACCGACGAAAGCGACACCGGCGCGGGAGCCAAGATCTCCTTGGAAAAAGTGGATCAAAACAGCATCGACGCCCTGTGCCGCGGCACCAGCGAAGGCGTCACCATGGCGATCAACGTCATGGCGATGCTCATCGCATTCACCGCCGCCGTCGCCCTGCTGAATATGTGCATCGGCGGCGTCCACTGGCTGCTCGCAGGCCGTCCCGAAGGATTTCACGGCATCACGCTACAAACGATGCTGGGCAAAGCGAACGCTCCATTTGCCTGGCTCATGGGCATCCCGTGGCGCGACTGCGAAGTCGTCGGCCAAGCTCTCGGCGAGCGTGTCGTGCTGAATGAATTCGTCGGCTACCTTTCGCTTTCCAATAACAAAGCGAACCTCGAACCACGCTCGATCACCGTCGCGACCTACGCCCTTTGCGGGTTTGCAAACTTCGCCAGCATCGGCATCCAAATCGGCGGAATCAGCGCGCTCGCGCCAAACCGGCGCGGCGACCTTGCAAAACTCGGCATCCGGGCAATGGTCGCGGGACTCCTCGCCTGCTACATCACCGCGACGGTCGTCGGCATCATTCTCCCGCAGTAGTTGCTCACGCAGCGGAAGGGAACTTGTCCTTTAACACACGCTTCACCGAATGAAGCATCGAGGTGATGAACATCGCAACCGTGCTCACAATATGCAGGTAGTCCGCGCTTTCTAAATGCACCTTCTCCCCCACCGAAAACCGACGACGAATCTCGCTCACCTTCGCGGCAGGCTCCGCATTTTCACCGCCCGAAATATCGAGTGACACAAGGCTGAATGCGAGCTCGCCTTCATACGTGACATCTTCTTCGCTCACCAAACCTCCGCGAGCGCCAAGGCAAATGCCCGCCTTGGTCAGCGCGAAGATGCTGCCCGCGAGCGGAGTGGAAACGCCGAACTCCTTCGAGAGACTTTCGATTTTCGAAACCATGCTCTTCGCGAGAAACTCGGTCCGTTCGTCGCTCAATATCGAGCGGAGGCGCGACTGCTCTTGAGGGGAGCCATAGCGCCATTCCGCGACCGCGCAGAAAGTGCGGATGTCTTCGAGAAATGGCACGACCAGCCCGAGGGCCTCGCTAATGACTGTCTTCAACAAATAGGTTTCCGTCTCACTCTTCGCTTCCGCAAATCCGCGATGGAATTGCTCCGAAGGACGGCAACGGACGCTCTTCACGAGTTCATTGTATTTTTCCGGGGCGGCGGCTCCGACCCCGGCCACGAGGCAGGCTGCAATGTCGAAACCTCGCTGACAGGCAGCGAGATAGCGTTGCCCGATTTCGTTGAGATTGAGCGTCTGAGACTCGGGTGGATTGACTTCGGTGATCGATGGTGTGTTGGGATCGCGCATGGGCTGGTGTTCAGCCGTAGCAGAGCCCGTGCGAGGACTGGGGAAACGTGATTGTTATATAAACCCGAGATACTCCGACCACGGGCAGGAAACATGCTTTCTGCTTTGGTCACCATGCCAAATAGGAAACCGCCAGCCGTTCCACGTCGCAAGAAATCCAACACGAAGCCCCAGGTGTTAAAAAAATCCGTAACGGATCTTTATGAACTTCAAGCGCTCGAAGACCGCCTTCTTTTCTCCGCGAACACAGGCGCACCCGACGTGAATCAGGCGCTGCTCGCATCCGCACTCGCCGGACTGTCGGCCCAACTCGACACGATCGTGGACTTCGGCTCGAAGGTGGAAGGCTTCGCCGACCTCGCGAAAAACATTCCAGGCATCGGCGAATCGCTCGGCGGACTTCTCGATTTCGCGGGCTCCAAAGGCGACGCCGGCACTCTCTTCGACGACGTGTTCACGCCCGTGAAGGGCTATCTCGATGCGGCCTCCGGCATTAAGGCATCGGATGTCAGCGCCAAGCTTTCGTCGCTCGGTTTCAGCAATGTGAGCGGCGGCTTCTACAGTGCGACCTCGGAATTTGAATGGGAGTTCACCCTCCAAAAATCAGCGACCCGTCAGTTCAACCTCGCATCCGGCGTGGATTTCGCAGCAGGCGGCTTCACCGTCGCGCCGGTGAATGCAGACGTCACCGGCACTTTCGCCATCACCATTTCCTTCGGCGCAAAATCGGACGGCACTGGATTTTTCATCACGGTGCCCGATCTCGATCTCGGTCTCTCGGTGAAAGCGGCAGATCTGGGATTCGATATCAAGTTTGCCGACGGCGGCACACTCGGAATCTCGGGGGGCTCCGTCGATGCAACGATTGGCGTTCAAAACATCGCGGCCAATGGCGGCGCCCGAATGACTCCCGCCGACATCGCAAACGGCCTCGCCGCCGAGATTCCATCGATCACCCCGGTCGGAACCTTCGATGCAAATCTCCCGCTCAACCTCCTCGGAAAAGGACTTCCAACCGTCGAAGTCTCGGTGCCGGATGTCTTCGCCATCGGAGCGACCGCAAAAGCGAGCCTGAGCTTCCCGCTCACGGACACAACCGTTCAGGGCCAGATTCTCGGACTCCTCGGAAAAGTCGAAACCTACGCCAGCGAAATCCTCGCGAGCCCTGCGCTCACCACGGATTTGCCGGTGTTGAACCAATCCGTAAATGATCTCGGTGTCGGCGCGACACTCGAAGGGATGCTGAAACTCCGCACCACTGCGGACACCTACTTCAAATCATCGTTGAACCCCGATTTCGATGGCCTAAAAGACGCACTACAACTCGACCTCGGCGCCATCGGCACCTTGCTCGGACAGTTCAACAGCATCGCCCGCAACTACGAACTCGATTTCGATCTCTCAAAGACAATCAACCTCGTCGATCAAGAACTGAAGGGCATCACAGAAGGTGCCGCTGCATACGGACTCGTGTTCCCCGACGCGATGAAAGTCGGCATTGATGCAACAGCGACAGCAAAGTTCACCCTCGGCGTGGACCTCAGCGACAAGAACATCACGGGCTCCGATTTCTACGTGAAAATCGAAGAGCTTTCCGCCGGTGCAACCGTGAACGCAAGCGGCATCACGCTCGGCCTCGACCTCGACGGCACTTCCGTCGGAATCAAAAACGGAAGCGTCACTCTCGATGCGCTCGCAAAGTTCAGCATCAGCGACCCGAACCAAGACGGCAAAATCACCGCCACGGAAATGAAGTCCGCCACGCTCGGCATCGATCCATCGGGCGTCCTCACCGCAAAACTTCCATTCAACGTCGCCTCCACAAATTTCGGCGCGCTGCTCGTCACCGTGCCCGACGTGTTCGCAGCAGGAGCGAAACCGCAGTTTGGATTCAGCTTCGATATCGATTCCAGTCTGCAAACGCTCATCCTCGATACGCTCGAAACCGCAGATGGATTCGCCGCGACCATCATCGCGAACCCCGCACTTACCACGACGTTGCCGCTCATCGACAAATCCGTCGGCGAGATCCTGAATTCCAAAAACATCGAAGCGGCACTCCAGTTGCACGATGTCGCGGAGGACTACTTCAAGAGCGTCAAAGGCGCGGACCTCCCAACATTCATCGGACTTCTCGGCGCGCTCGAAGACCACGCCAAGAGCATTTCAGGAGCGTTCACTTCGTTCTATAATCAAGTCACAAAGACGCACGAGCTCACGCTCGACCTCGCCGCTGCCGCGAGCATTACAGGTCTCGAGCTCCAGTTTGGACAGGAAGCCAAGGACGCAGGTCTCGACTTCACTGCGGGGCTCAAAGTGGACGTCGATGGCGAAGTCCACGCGAACATCACCCTCGGAATTGATCTCACAGACAGCACGTTTACGTCCTCGGATTTCTACGTGAAGTTCAACGACGTCGGAGCGTCCGTCGATGTCCACACGACGGACATCAACCTCGGCATCGCGATGAACGGCAAGACGATCGGAATCGTCGGCGGCAGTGTGAATCTCGACATTGATGCGGCGTTCACATTCAGCGACCCGAACAAAGACGGCAAAATCGACGCCTCCGAAATCGGCAGCGTCTCCGTGGGTGTCAGCCCCGTGGGAGTTCTCCAGTCGGAACTTCCGCTCAACATTATCGCCACCGGATTCCCGACGGTACTGGTCGATATCGCGGATGTTTTCGCGAAAGACGCGGAACCCGACATCACCCTCAAATACTACCTCACCGACCTCGGCTTGCGGCAGCAGGTTCTCGATACGCTCGGCAAACTCACAGAATACGCGAAAGTCATCACCGACAATACGGTGCTCAATACGAAGCTGCCGTTAATCGACAAATCCGTCCTCGATCTCATCACCACCGGAGATTTGAACGATTCGCTGAATTTCAAAGCAACCGCGGAAGAGTATTTTACAGCGTCGCAAGTAGCGGACGTGAAGCCCGACTTGTTCGGCCTGCTAGACGCACTGAAGAGCAAGAGCTTCATCGGCGACCTCGATGGGCACTACGATAACGCAACCAAGCAGTTCACCGTCGATTTCGACCTCAATCTCCAGGTCTTCAATGAGACGCTCGAACTGACGGTCTTCGGTGACCTCGCGACAGAAATGGGGCTTTCGAGCATCGTCTCCGCAGCACCACTCCAGATCAACGTCACCGGCGACGCATTCGCGAACTTTACGCTCGGAATCGATTTGACCGACCTCGATTTCAAATCCAGCGACTTCTACGTGAAGTTCGATGAAGTCGGCGTCGAACTCCACGCCAAAGCGGAAAACCTCGCTCTCAGCCTCAACATCGGCCCCGCGAGCGCCGGCATCAAGGGCGGCACCGCCGAGTTCACCGCGCGCGGAAATCTGAGTTTCACCGACCCGAACAACGACGGACGGATCGACTTCTCGGAACTCAGCGGACTCAAAACGAGCCTCGCCGTCACCGGCACCGCAGACATCGACCTGCCGCTCTCAATCAAAGTCGGAGACTACGAATTCAAACCAGGCGGAATCGCACCGAAGATTCACGCGACCTCTGCGAACGTCTTCAATGAGCGTTTGAAAATCGACGTTTCCACGGCGGATTTCGATCGCATCTTCAACATCGGCCGCATGGGACCGAAGGAGCTTCTCGATCTCGTTATTGCAGCGGGCGATTGGGCGAATCAGTTCCGCAACGCCGACCTTTTCAACATCGAGATTCCGTTCCTCAACGGCGTCGATCTCGGCGATGCGTTCGACTTCGGCCTGGCCTTTACGAAAACGCTTCGGTCGAACATGGAAGAGACGACCGTGCAGATCGACTCCGCTGCGAAAAGCATCAATCTTTCCGGCGACCTTTCGCTCGCTGTCGCAATCGGCAATGACGTCAAACAGCTCAGCATCACGAGCGGGAACTACGACACGCTGCAAAAGCAAATCGACGTCTTCAACTCCGCATTCTCCACGGCCTGGGGCGCTGGGCTTTCACCGATCAAAGCGGTCCTCAACAACGGCGCGGATGAGAACATCACGACCGACGACTTCATGCGAATCGTCGCGAATGATCCTGCAGCCACGCAAAGCTTCGCATTCCTCGGCGCGCTCAATGCGCTGAAGACCGTCGGCCTTTACGACGGCGACACAATCGCCAAGCTCACGACAGAATCCGATGCTCCCGCGAATGGCATCCTCACCGCTGATGCGAAGTTTGAGATCTCGATCGACGGCGGCTCCGAAGTAGAGGTCCTCATCAAAGCCTCTAGCACGACCGACAACAAAGATGTCGCGGCACTTGCGCTGGACATCAACACAGCGCTCTCCGCCGCCAAAGTCAGCGGCATCACTGCAAGCGCATCGAGTGGAAAGCTCGCGTTCACAGGCGGCGCAACGATCGGCAGCTTCGCCATCGCTGGAGTGCAAGGGACAGCGTTCGCGGAACTCGGCCTCACCGATGTGCAAGCGGGCGGCATCGCCGAACTCGGCAGCCTGGTCCAGACGCTGCCAAAATTCTCCACGTTCGAAGGCTTTGTGAATACCCTCACGGCGGCGATTGGCCTTCCCGCAGGCTCAATCACGCCGAGATACGATGCGCTCACCGAGACATTCTCGGTCGTCGCGAACTTTGGATACAATCCGACTCCACTCCAGGTTCCCGTCGGCTTCGACATCGGCGTGAAGGATCTTGCGAGCATCAGCGTCGCGAAAAAAGGCGGCGGCGAAGCGTTTGTGACCATCACGCCGAAGCTCAATGCGACGATGGAATTTGGGTACACGTTCAAGCCCGGTGCCTCTTCGGAAACGATCAGCATCGCGCCGGAAGAAGGCTACATCTCGCCTGCGGGCTACGTGAATGCCGAGGATGGCGACCTCACCCCGAAACTTTGGGATGGAAAGCTCACATCCAACGCGACGATTACGTTCATCCTCGACGACGGTGTTTCGCGCAATCTCACAATCAGCAAGACGTCCACCGACGACAACAAATCGGTCGCGGATTTGGTGAAGGATATTGAAAGCGCAATCGCTGCAAACTCAGGACTAAAGAACACCCTCACAGTCAGCACCATCGACGCAAACGAAGACAACGCGGAGCGCATCCAGTTCAACGTCACTGCCGCGAAGTCCCGCACGCTCCAGATCAAGACCGCCGCGAATGACCCAAGCCAAAAGGCGCTCGGCTTCCGGGACTTGATGTACACGCAGGCCGACGGCGGCGCGCTAGGCGTTCGCAATATCGACAAAATCACGCTCGCGCCGACCGACGACGCCCGCTGGGAAATCGCTATCGACAATGACGCGACCCGCACCGTCACCGTTTCAAAAGCCAGCCTCTCGAACAATACGTCGCTTTCCGATCTACTTGCAGACCTCAACCTCGCGCTGAAGGACGCCAAAGACTCCGGAGGCAAATCCACCGACCTTTCAGGCAAGCTCAACGCTATTCGCGTTGGCACCGGCAACAACTTCCAGTTCGTCGTGACCGACACGAACGTCCGCACCCTCCGCATCGACGCGGACGAAACGAGCAAAGCTGTGAGTTCCGAAGCTTCGCTGACTGCCGGCACTCCCGACGGACTTGGCTTCGATCCACAAGAAACATTTAGTCGCGCACGCGGCGGCTCCTTTTTCATCAAGGACGCAAAGCTCACCGGCGAAGCAACTGTCTCGATGGAAGACATCAGCCTCGCGGCGCAGCTTGGCTTCATCAACATCACCGCCGGTGACAGCAACGGTGATCTGAAATTCAGCGTCTCCGCAGAGATCAAGGATGCGAAGGGAAACACCAATTTCCTCATCTCGGATTTGGTCGATACCGTGGCAGCCGGAAACCTTTTGGACATCGTCCAAATCACAGCATCCAGCGTCGGCAACCTTTCATTCACAGAAATCGGTGTGGCGGGTGGCGACTTCAACCTGCCGATTCCGTCCACAGCAGGCATCGCTTTCAAAGACGTCACGCTGTTCAGCTACGACTCGGTCAATGGCTTCACTTCGAGCCCCGAGTTTAACCCGGAGTTCACCGGACTCGGTTCGCTCACGAACTTCCGCAGTCTCGACTTCGGGAAGATTTTTGACATCGTCATCGAAGGCGTAAACTACCTCGCGAACACGGATCAGTTTGGTTTCCTCAACTACGAGATCCCCGTCATCAACGTCTCGCCGCTCGACTTCCTGAATTACGCGAAGGAGCTCAAGGACGCGTTCACTGAAGCGAAAGACGGTGACGCATCGTCGCTCCAGCAAGTCGAGCGCAACATCGAAGACCTCCTGAATCTCCCTGCGGACGCGCTCACCATCGACATTGATCCGACAAACTCGAACATCGTCCGCTTCAGCCTCTCGTATGAAAAGAGCCACAGCGATACGTTCGGGCTCAATCTCGATCTTCCTGCACTGGCGGCTCTCGCGGGCGTCGATCTCGCCGGGACATTCGGAACACTCACCGACCTTGTGGACCTCAGCGCCACGGGAAATATCGAGTTCAGCGCATACGCAAAGGCATCGCTCAATATCGGTATCGAGTTCACACCAAACGCAAATCCCCTGCTCCCTCCAAGCGTCCACGGATTCCTCTACGACACTTCCGGCATCGAACTCGGACTCCGCGTGTTCGGCCAAAACCTCAACTTCACCGCAGCCGCAGGCGGGTTTGGTCTCGCAGTCACCGATGGCGTCGTCCTCCTCGACAGCGACGGAAAGCTTGATGTCACCGGCAAAAACAACGTCGCGGATGGAGTCGTGGACAATGACTACGCGACCCTCGATTTCGGCCTCAAGGACATCGTTGGCGGGCACTACACATTCGACACGTTCAAGAGCACGCCATACTCGGACC
>JAYTMG010000541.1:0-21966 GCA_043728745.1 Verrucomicrobiaceae bacterium | reverse complement strand
GTTTCGTGATATTGGAAAGGGCGCCAGGAGAAGTTTTGGCGGGCTTTCCGGTATCGGGGAACGCGCCAATATTTCTTTCGGAGGCGTGCCTGAGATGGGGAGACGGAGTGGAGATTGTGGGAAAGAATTTCCTGCTGTAGTTTCCCAGAGCGCAAATCCAGCATCGCAAAAAATCCGCTTTTGCTTTCCCCATCCGCCTACTATATCCGGCGCACTACTTTGCATTCGCCCCTTAGAACAAACCCGACAACAATTCCAATAGAATACCAAAACCTATGGCCGATATTGAACTCATCGAAGCAATCCTCCACGCAGATACCATCCTCTCTGCGGACACGACACAACCGCCGTATAGCGAATACAAATTTGCCACGGCTCTGCGCACGGCAGTCGCGCAGGCACTCGCCGATGCGCGCTCAGCATACAGCGCGTTTCAGCTCGCAGCGGGCGATCAGGCCGGTGCTTCGGCGCGGATGACTCAGGCGCGCGTGCGGCTGGGTGATTTGTGCCGGAATGCGCACAGCACCATCGAGGCAGTCCCTGCGGATACGGACGCGGAAGAGCAGGAGAAAATCGACGCGCTGGTGAGTATCGGCTTTACCGGTGGTAGGCTGGGCAATCTCGGGGACCGCGCGCATTTGCTGGATGTGGTGGATGCGATTCTCGCCAATAACGCTTCGTTGCCCGCAGCGTACCGGGTGCCGGCAGCCATCACCACGCGGTTGACAAACTGGCGGGCGGTAAATGCAGCCAACGAAGTCATCGCACGCGGCGGCGCAAGGGAACCGCTGACGGCGGCAAAGGACGCAGCTCGCACAGTGCTGGAAAAACGTATCTCGCGAGTGAGGCTCTACATTTCATCGTGCAACGATCTCGGCGAATACAACCCGGAGCTTGCCCGCTACGATTTCCAGCCCAAGCGCGATCCCGGCGCAGCTCAACCACAGCCCAAGCCCGGTGCCATCGTCGGTGTGCCGACGTGGAACGCCGGGGCACGCACGCTTACCATCGCAGCATTGCCCGAGCACGCGCGCCGCTTAAAAGCATGGCGTAAAATCGCAGGCGGCGAGTGGGAGCCCTGCTGCCTGAGCGATACAACGACTGTGGACGCAGCGGAGACTTCGCCCTTTATCCCCGGCGGCGTGTACGAGCTGGCAGTGAGCGGGTTTAACAGCGCAGGCGACGGGCCGCGCTCGGTCTCGGTGAGCTGGACGGCACCGTTATAAAATGAAAGCACGAGCCCGCGAAAGGCGCGAGAAGACGCGAAAGAAACTGGCACGCAAGGTGTCGGAGTTTTCAGGTTCTTTTCATGTGACTTTCGCGGGCGGTCTCTCTACATACACGATTACGCACTGCGGCAGGCTGGGGATGACTGGGCCGGATTCTGGGGGGAACAACTGGTTCGGCTCCCCAGCCTCCCGCAGTGCGCGAGGTGGGAAGGTTTGGAGGCGGATGCGGTGATTCATCCCTTTGATGAATCGGTAACGAATTACGATGAGATGTATCGGGTCATCCCGATCTCCCGACTGGCGGAGTTGACGCGGGATTTGGACAAGTCGGACTTTGCACGGCTGTTCGAGGTGGAGCGGACTGTAAACGCACTCCCTGAAGTCACGAAATGTGTGAGCGTATGCTTGTTCTGCCAGAAGGTGGACAACCAGTTTGCCAATCAACACGGCACCATAGATTTCAGTGACCGCTCACTGTCGTGGTATGCAAGGTATGTGGCGAGTTTGCTGAGGATGCTGGCGGACTTCGCAATGGATGCGGATTTCATGAACTGGAAAGTTCGGATTTACTTGGAGCCGCAGTTGAAGTGCTTCATCCGGGAATTGGGGGCGGCGTGCGACCGGGTGGAGATTTGTGTGATGCAATGCAATTCTGTAGGTGCCGGTCCGGGCGCGTTGTGGAGGTTTTTGGCGTTTGATGACCGTTCTCTGGAGGTAGCGTTTGTGATGGATATCGACGATACGCTGGCAAGTCGGAAGCGGTATATAGAGCCGTTTTTACGCGGGGCAAAATGTTTCGGGCGTTACATGCCGTCTTACAAAAGCGGGTTCCTCATAGGCAAGGCGGAGTCGGGAGAACGGGCACTGAATTATGCCACGGTCCTCGGCTCAATGGTAGCGTTGAGACCGAAGCAGAGCGACATTTGTGTGCGGGAGGTGATGGTCAACTATATGGTGTATCGAAAACACCGGGCGTCGGTCGGCCAGCACCCGAACCGAGAGTTCGATACGGACATCGGTACGCAATACAATGAGCAGATCGGCGCTCACATTTATGGCTGGGGCGGACACTGGTTTATGTACGGGTTCGACGAACGGATGTTGAAACACACGCTGTTTCCGCATTTTGCAAAACAAGGACAGATGCAGACTTGGGCGGAATTTGATGTGACTCGATTGCCCGAGCTTGCGCAGTATCATCCTTGTGCGCTGGACTTCGAGTTTTGCCGGCAATTTGAGGGGAATGAGTATTGGATCTGTGATAGCTCTTGCCGACGAGTTGAAGTGGCACCACGACTGAAACAGCGGTGGACGGCGGAGGATATTGCGGTGGTGTTTCTGACGTGCCCACGACAACCGTCCTACCTGTCGCAGTCGTTGGCGAGTTTCTATGCAGGGGACCCGGCAACGCGTTCGTTACGCGAGGTGTCAGTGGAGGTGGATGCGCCAGATCTCGAATGCGTGAAGTGGTTGCAGCACCATGTTGGAATTCGTTTTGTGGCAAGAACGCCGGAGGAATCGGAACGGGTGAAGGAGTTTTCTCTTCACCGGAAAGGGTGCGCAGCTTATTGGAGGGCGATGGGGCTGGCTTCAGCGGGTTCGCGGGCTGTGTTGGTATGTGAGGACGACGTGATATTTCGCGACCGATGGTTGGAACAATTACTGGATTGCTTGAACGAGATGGAGGACGCGGGCATTTCGGAATTTATCCTATCGGTGTACTCGCCTTACGATCTAGAAGAGTGGAGGAGAGGCCGGGCATATAGCAGTTATCCAGCCGGGGCGTTTTTTGGAACACAGGGCGTACTTTATCCCGCCCGTGAGTTGGCTCCGGTGAGGGAGATGATCTGGAAACACGGCGTGTTACTTGCCGAGCAGCCGTACGATTTACTGATGAAACGCAGGGCGATTGAAAGGCAGCATCTGTTCGGTTCCCGCCATTCTCTGGTGCAGCATGTTGGGTTCACGACGACGGGCCTGGGCGGCGGGCACCATATGTCTCCTTCATTCGGGAGGGACTGGCCCGGGGAAGTGACGAGATTGGGCGATGACTGCAAACCGTGGATGGAGGATGCGGAGGTCGCAATTGTGGACAAATGGCTCACAGATCGTCTGCGTGTGCTGGAGTACGGAGCAGGAGGGAGCACGGTCCGCTGGGCACATGGGCGGGATTGGCACGTAGTCGAGCATGATACGGAATGGCACTCGCGGGTTTGCGCCGAGTTGCGGCATCGAAGGGTAAAGAGCAAAGCAGCGCTCGTACATCCAACGCGCGAAATAGCGACGTGTTACGTCGGTGAGTATCCCGAGGGATATTTGGAAGCGTGGGAGCCTTACGTCCATGCTGGTGAGAAATGGGGCGGGCGGTTCGATGCGGTGATTGTGGATGGCCGAGCACGGCTTGCATGTGCAAGGCTGGCCGCTCGAAATCTGCTCGCGCCGGGCGGGGTGATCCTGTGGCACGACTTCGGTGCCGATGGAAGAAAGCGCTACGAGGCGATTTTGGCGGAATGTGAATTGGTCGAGCGAGTGGGGACGCTGGCGGTGTTGCGGCCGGTTGTTTTACCATTGGCAGATGTGGGAGTAGTGATGACGGTAGTGGAGCCGCCAGAGAAAGTGGCATGGGCGCTCCGACACTTGCGCGCCGTTTATCCGAATGCACCTGCCGTGGTGATTTCTGACGGCGTCGATTATGGCTATGCGGAAGTAACGGCGAAGTATGGGGCGACTTATATCTCCGGGGAGCGGCTGAAGGTGCTCGATGCCGGGGCACGGTGGTGGCAGCGGGCTTTCGAGGAGGGACTGGCTTTAGGTACTCGCCACATTTTGAAGGTGGACCCGGATACACGCTTCAACCGCCCAGCGCGACATTGGCCGAAGGAGGATTGCTTTGGCTTTCACATCGGGCCCGGGATGGTAGGGGAACACATTCAGGGCGGCGTGCAAGGGTTCCAGCGCAGCGCAGTGGAGCGGATCGTGAAGTCCGGGATATGTTTGCGAGATGAGTTCAAAAAGGTCGCGTATTGGGCATTCACTGCTGGCGAGGGCGAATGCTTCGAGCGGGACGGGTATCTTTCCACGGACCGTCTGCTCATGCGCATTCTAAAGGAACTTGGGATGTCCCGAACGCACTGGCACGAAATCGTATCACATTGGGGGCCAGCGCCCGCCGATGCGGAGCGGTATGCCATTTCCCACTGGCACAAGTGAATTGAATAATCAGACCGCGATAGGAATCTCCCCCACCGCGAGAAAGCCACCTTCATAGACCGGCGGCGGAAGATTAAATGGCGGACGTAGGAGGTCGATGTGGCGGGATGCGCCGGGGCTGGTGAGGTTGAGTTCTTCGTTGTCCCAGCCTTTGTTGGAGGTGATGAGAATGTATCGGCTTTCGGACGCTGCGAAGTTGCGCAGCAGGTCAAATATGTCGGCAAAGGCGAGGTGGTTGACGAGTTCTTTGCAGATAATGAGGTCGGCCTTGGCGACGGGCTGTTGCGTGATGTCTGCGTGCTCGAAAGTCAGCGATTCTAGGTTGGGGTGTTCGATGCGGATTTTGGCGCGGTTTTCTTCGCTGATGGGTTTTACGACGTCGATGCCTTGGTAGTGGACTTTCCAGCCTGCCGCCAAAATTTCAGCCAACCACATGGGCATCCAAGTCATGTCGCCACACGGAGCGTCGGCGATGCGGAGGACTTTTCTTTTATCGAAAAGCGTCGTGATGACATGGGTGAGGTTTTTGCGGACCTGCGCGGTGTGCTCCAGTGTGGAGCCGCGTCCTGAGAGCGGATACTCGCGGTTGTTTGACCATTCGCCTGTGCGATATACGTCGGTAAATCGTTGCTCCATTGGTGTGTAGGTTTGGTAGTCGGGCGGTGGAGGGGCAGCAAGCTGGGAGATTCCGAATGACGAAACTTGCGAACTTCGTCATCGTTATTCGGAATTTAGACACTCCCTCGCGGCGTTCGGGTTCAGCGGTGTCCTTTGAGCCAGTCGGCGAGTTGTTTGCCGGCGGTTTCGGAGAATTGGCGGGCTCCGTAGGCGTTGAGGTGCCAGGGGTCTTGGTAGTAGGTGTCGGGGAGTTCGGTGATGTTTTCGGAGAGGATGTAGAGGTTTGGGTGTTGGGCTCTTTTCCGCTCGACGAATGCGGTGTAGGCGGCGGTGCGCTCGGGATTTGGGAAGTCGCGCCGGAGCATTTCGGGGAGTGGAAGGGTGAGCCAGAGGATCTTGATATCGTTCTTTGCTGCGAGGGCGCAAAATTTATCGAGGTACATTTCGTTATACGGGTGGATGACGATGGGGGCGCGGAGGAGCGGGGGGACGTTGTTTTTGCTGATGACGGCGCGGGTGGGCTCTATGGGGGGGCGTTCGTCTATGGAAATTTTTGCGCGGGTGTTTTGCACGGAGCCGACGGGGGTTTCGAGGTTTTCGAAAAAGAGGGTGTCGCCGACGGTGATGAATTTATACAGTTCTTCGCGGTAGCGGAGGGTGTAGCTGAGGCGGCAGAGGGTGCCGTAGAACCAGTCGCTGGGTTTTACGCCGTCGCGGAGGAAGCGGGCGCTTTCCTCCGGCGTGGCGAAGCGGGCCATGAAGCGATCGAGAAACGGATCGCCCCAGGTGAATGGATGGGGGGCGAGGACGATGAGCTTCGGGGCTTTTTTTTCGGTGATTTGGCGGCGGAGGACGAAGTAGTTGAAAAGGGGGGATGTGCCGGGAAGGGCGTAGTTGCTGACTTGGTGGTCTGGGCCGAGGTGGGGCTCGATGAGGGCGATGCGGACGCCGCTGGTGGCGCTGTCGCCCATGAACTGGATGTCGGCGGGCGGGAGGTAGCGGACTTCTTCGGCGCGGTGTTGGACGGTGCGCGTCATGAACCCTTCGGGCATGACTCGGAGCAGCGTCTCAATGCAGAGGACGCCGATGATGAAGAGCCAGAGGGCTGTGAGCGCGGGCTCTTTAGAATGCGAAGTAGATGAATTGGTCTCCACCGGTGACTCCCAGGATAAGGATTAAGTAAAAAAGGACGAGGAAAACGGCCGCTGTAAATACGGGCCGACGGCGGACCCAGAACCATTGGTTGTGGGTGGCGAAGACGGGGGTTTCGACGATGAGGATGACGAAGATGTAGGGGAGCATCTTGATCGATTTTATCGCGAAGTCGGGTGCGAACTGGAAATGGAAAATCTCTCCGGTGGCGTTCACGATTTGCTCCCACGAGGCGAGGCGGAAAATGAGCATCCCGTAAATAGTGAGGAGGAAATTGCCCGCGATGGCGAACGCGCGCGATGTGTGGGAATGTCGCTTTTCTCCGCGCCATGCGACCCACCAGCGGTGCAGCGAGAGAATCATGCCCTGATAAGCGCCCCAGATGACGTATGGCCATGATGGGCCGTGCCATAGACCGCCGATGAGCATGGTGATGATGAGGTTCAGCCATGTGCGGAATGGGCCTTTGCGGTTCCCGCCGAGCGGAATGTAGAGGTATTCGCGGAGCCAGGAACCGAGGCTGATGTGCCAGCGTCGCCAGAAGTCCTGCGGGCTGGTGGCGTAGTAGGGGAAATTAAAATTCTGCATGAGGTTCACGCCGAACCATCGCGCGACGCCCCGCGCGATGTCGGTGTAGCCGCTGAAATCGCCGTAGGCCTGAAAGGTAAAGCCGACTGCTGCGATGATGATGTCGCCGGTGTTGAATTCTCCTCGGGCGTAGATGGGGGCGATTTTGAGTGCGAGATTGTCGGCAATGACGACTTTTTTGCAGAAGCCCCACAGCACCAAATAGAGGCCTTCGATGATGTCGTTGTTTGTGACGGGGCGGGGGGTCTGGATCTGTGGGAGGAGATTGTTCGCGCGCTCGATGGGGCCGGCGACGAGCTGGGGGAAAAATGTTTTGAAGAGCAGGAAGTCGCGGAGATTCGTGCAGGCGGGTGTGGTGCCGCGACAGACATCGACGACGTATGCGATGGCTTGGAATGTGTAGAAGGATATGCCGACGGGGAGGATGAATTCGTAGGGCTTCGCGATGGCACCAAGGCCGAAGGCGTGGAGCGCGGAGTGGATGTTATCGAGGAAGAAGCCGCGGTATTTGAAAAAGGAGAGGATCGCGACGAATAGGACAACGCAGACCGAGCAGAGGCTGCGTTTCTTTTTTATGTCGGGGGCGTTCGCGATGGCGATTCCTCCGTAATACGCGATGGCGCAGTTAAAGCCGAGGAGGCCGAGATACCGCCAATCCCACCAGCCGTAAAAAACGATGCTGGCGATGAGGAGCAGCCAGTTTCGCATACGAATCCCGCCGAGCCGCACGACGGCGAGCACGATGACGAGGAAGAGAACGAAATCGATGGAGTTGAAGAGCATCTAGCGTCGCGTCTGCCAGCGGGCAGGGTCGGGGTTCGTGAGGTAGTTCCAGAATGCGCTGACGACGGCGGCGTTTAAGAAAACGAAGCCGGCAGGCAGGGTCAGTATTTTCAGTCTGAGAGGTAGCGTCATCCCAAGAGCCGCGAGTAAATAAAAGACCGCCTGCAAAAGTAAAGCAGCGCGATAAAAAGGATGGCTTCCGCTGAGCGATGCGTTCGTGAGGAATGCGGTGACAAGAAGTAGCGGACCGGCGAGGCGCAGGTATTTGTGTGCGATTAGTTGCCACCAAAGTCGGTTGCGCCACGGGAGCAGCCAGGCGGGGTATCGGAAGAGCATTTGGAAATTTCCAGCGAGCGTGCGGCGCTTGCGCCGTTTCTCGGCGACGGGCTCCAGCGACTGCGGGTCGAATGCGAGCGCCGTGGATTCGTGAACGACGCGGTGCCCGGCGATGGCGATGCGCATGGGGACGACGACGTCGTCGAGCACGGTGTCGGGCGGGAGCGGTGTGAAGAGCTCGCGCCGGATCGCGTAAACGGCACCGGTGCAGCCGATGCAGGAGTCGAGCCGGGATTCGCGGGCGCGGAGGAAGCGCTCCAGCTTCCAGTAAGCATCGACTCCGCTGCCGGTGCCGCTCGCGGTTCCGGCGATTTGGAGTTCGCCGGAGACTGCTCCGATTTTCGGATCGCCGAGTCGCGTGACGAGTTTGCGGATGGTGTCCGCAGCGAAGGTCTGGCGCGCATCCGTGAAGACCACGATGGGCGCGGTGGATGCGGAGATCCCGGCGTTGAGTCCGGCGGCTTTTCCTGCGCGTTCGGGCTGTGCGATGGTGCGGACGCGGTCGTTTTTTAAACTGGAAATTGTGGCGATGGTGTCGTCGGTCGAGCCGTCCGAGACGATGAGAATGTGGAGTTTTTCCGCCGGGTAGTCGCTTGCTAAGAGGTTCTCGATTCGGGCGAGGATGCGTTGTGATTCGTTGTGGGCGACGACGATGACACAGACTTCGCATGGCTCGAACGCATACTCCGGCGTGGAGATTCTGCGGGTCATCCACGCGATGAGGATTGGATATCCTACGAAGGTGAAAAACAGCAGCGCCGCGGAAAACCAGAATCCAATTTGTGCCACGGGCTAGACGTTGTTGATGGCGTAAACCCAGACCATGTCGGTGAGTTTCACCATGATGAGCACGACGGCGATGTCGAGAACGCCGATCTTATTCCAGAATGGTTTCGTTGGCTTTTCATCCTCGGGGCGAGTTTCTTCAGAAGCTTTTCTTCGAAGCCATGGCTTGCGCGAAAAGTCTGTCGGGAGTGCCATCACGATCGGCGCCGGCGCTAGGATTGGCTGCGGCTCGGCGACAGGCTCGGAGGGACGGTTTCGCTTTTGCCACGGCTTCTCTTCCTTACGATCGTCCTCGATCATCTCAGCGGCCATTTGCTCGCCTAAGTGAAGGTGTCGGTGAAAGGCGGCGATTGCGGCGCTGAACATGAAGAACGTAGCGCGATACGCGAAATCAACCATCCATCCTGAAATCATGTAACCGGCGACGAGGACGAAAAGCAGGCGTCGTATTCGCTCTTGTTCGTCCGTTTTGGTCTTCGAAAAAAGGAGAGTCCGCAAGTTGCACCACAGCACCATGAGGAAAAGGAACATGCCGATTTTGCCAAGCTCGGAGCCGGTCTGCACATACGTGGAATGCGACGCTTTGTAGTAGTTGTGGTCTTTCATCAGCGTCGGGACGAACTGCCCAAATCCGATTCCCGAAACGCGGGTCTGGTAATACTCGTGCCCGTAGGTGAATGCCTTGATCCGGCCCTGAATGGCTTCGTCATTCTTCGTGTGCTGCAATTCGCCCATGCGAGGGAGGGCGTAGATCGCGCCGACGCCGCCGCCGATTGCGAGGGAGATGATGAGGATTTGGACCCACTTTGGCCGACCGAATGTGAGCGTCGCGACGATGACGCCCGCCGAGACGAGATAAGCGCCTTTTGAAATGGTGAGATAGATCGCCCAAATCGGCACGATATAGGCCAGAAAGCCAAGCTGCTTCATGAAAAGCGGGCGCTTCCAAATGCAGAAGAAATAGAGCATCGCCATGACCGGCGCGATCGTGTGGCCGAGCGCATTGGGGTTGTTGGTCATCGAAAGATTAAGGACGAGCCGCTCTTTCATTACTCCGTGGCTGATCATGTAGCTGCCGAGCGGGTCCCAGAAATACTCGCCCGCAAGCGCAAGAAACGCGATGATCCATACGAAGAAAGTCCACCAGCCGAGGAAGCGCGAGATGCGGCTCCAGTTCGTGAGCGTCTGCACGATGACGGCGTAAAACGTGAGCCGGTTGAGGAACTCGCGGAAGCCCGCGATCGGGCCTTCGGGATACGTGATGAAGACCCACAAAAAGTAGCCCGCCATCGCCCAATCGTGCGGCGTGCGAAAGAAATCCCGCCCTTTCAAGCTGCGCTCGCGGAAGATGAGTGTGCCGAGCGACGTGAGGAGCGTGATCTGGACAAGCCGGATGGTGGAAAATAGGGAGGTCCATTCCTGGGGCTTGATGTAAAACAGCGCGAGGAAGAGGACGATGCAGGTGAAATCCATGAATCGTCAGCGCGCGTGGGCGCGGTAAAGCTGTTCGTATGCGTCGAGCATCGCGGTGATTGAGAAACGGGCTTCCACAGTGATGCGTGCCCTGCGTCCCATGTCAACGAGTCGCTCCGGTTTGCGGAAAAGTCCGGCGATTTCCCGTGCGATGTCGGCGGGCTCGGCGAGGTCCGCGATGACTCCGTCCACTCCGCTGGTGATGACTTCTTCGTGGCCGCATCCGACATTTCCTAGGACGGGAACTCCGCAGGCCATTGCTTCGAGCGCGGCGTTGGACATGCCTTCGTTTGAGGACGGGATCGCCAGCAAATCCATCTCGCGGTAGCACGTCTCGGGATCGCTGCGAAAGCCCGCGAATTGCACTCGGTCGTTCCCGGCTGCAAGCTGCCGGATGCGGGATTCTTCGCTGCCGCCGCCGCCTACAAAAAGGAGCCGCATTTCCGGAACGCCCGCGAGTGCCGCGAGCAATGCGTCGTGGCGCTTGTAGGGACCAAAGCGCCCGACGAGCCCCACGGTTTTCCCCGCAGCGCGCGCGACCGGCGTGAATCGCGCGGTGTCCACGCCGTTCGGGATGGAGCGTATTTTCGCGGCGGGAAATCCACGCTGCACCAGCTCGTCGAGTTGCGCTTTCGAGACGGTGTGGATCGCGCGGCATCCGCGATAAAGGCGATGGCGTTGCGCGAGCCGCCGTGGCTCCAGTTCCCACGGTGCGAGCTGCGCGTGTTCGCCGTGAACGATCCGGCAGGTCCGCCCGCCCAGCGTCGCGAGGCTTGCGTAAATGAGCGGGCCGAGATTGTGCGTGTGCAGCACGGATGGGCGCAGGCGCAGGAGCAGTCGGGCGAGATTGAAAACCGCACGAGGGCTGAAGCCGCCGCGCTTTCCTAAAACGTGAACATTTCCCGACAGCCGCTCCGCAAACGTGCCGCGCCGTTCCAGACATGCGACGTGCGACTCGAAGCCGCGCGGCTGCAACCCCGTGGCGATGTTGCAGACGCCGTTTTCCATTCCGCCGGGATCGAGCGAGTTGACGAGGTGGACGATCCTCACTTTGCCGCAGCGATGGGTGTCAGTTGAGGCGTCTCGGCTTTGCTCAGCAGAAACGTCCGCAGTGCCCGAAGCCGGAAAAGTGGTCGCTCGCACAGTTCCGAGGGTCGGAGGAAAACGGGGCAGAGTAGAAATGAATACGCGAGATACCGCAGCGCCGTGCCACGTTCTCCCGAGCTGAAGTGAGTCCACGCGCTCGAGAATTCAAAGACTGCCCGCGCACGCGCCCAAAAGAGGATGTTCCAGCGGCTCACGGCGTTCGCTTTCCATGCCTTGCCGAGCGTTCGAGAAGTGTTCAGCCGCATCCGCGCCGCGTTCTTGCTCATGTTGTCGCCATGCCTGCGGATGTGGACGAGCGGCTTGTCGGTGTATGCGGCACGATGGCGCGTGGTGATGCGAATCCACATGTCCCGATCTTCCGAACTGCGGAGCGTCGTGTCGAAATCGCCGCATTCGACAAAAGCCGATTTCCGCGCAACCACGGCGGAAGGGAACACGCGATTGCGAATGATGAAGTCACGCGCTGTGAGCACGGATGCCGGTGCCAGTATTCCGCTCGGCTGCGCGACGAGCTGGCCATCGTGCGTCATACGCTGCCACCCGCTCGCAGAGATGGCGAAATCGGGCGGCAATTCCGCAAATCGCGCCGCCACGGTGGCGAGGAATTCGGGAGCCCAACGGTCATCGGCATCGAGAAACGCGATCAACTCATATCGCGCTTCGCGAATCCCCGTATTCCTCGCGGCGGAAAGACCCGCATTCTCCTGCCGAATGACACGGAGCCGTGGGTCCTGGATTCCTGCAAGCAGAGCGGGAGTTTCGTCTGTGGAGCCGTCGTCCACCACAATGACTTCCATAGGCGACCATGACTGAGCGAGCGCCGATGCAATCGCGTCGGGGAGGTAACGCGCATAATTGTAAGCGGGAATGATGACGGATACGCCAAGCGGAGGTGCGAGATTTGCGGCCGCAGACGTCATTGCGATTGGGCTGTTTTACTTTTCCGACCGGTCCGAATTTTCCAGCGCGCGAGGGGTGTAATGGTAGTAGTAGTCGTGCGAGTAATAGTAATACTGGTAGTAGTTCGCAGCCGCATTGAGGTCCAAGCGGTTGAGCACAAATCCGTAGAAGTTCGCCCCGTTGCTCTGAAGGATTTCGATGGCGGCTTTGACGCTCTTGATGGGTGTCTGCCCGCTCCAGATGACGAAAAGAACGCCATCCACATGGTTCTGAAGAATCGACGTTTCGGAAAGTCCGAGGACCGGCGGAGTGTCCATCACGATTCGTTCAAATCGCTTTCTCAATTCCCCGAGGATATCGATAAATTTCTGCGATCCCAGAAGCTCGGTTCCAGTATCCAGATGCTGCCCAGCGGAAAGCATATACAAATTCTCGACTGGCGTCGGGCGAATCGCTTCATCCAGCGTGACTTGGTTGAGCAGCACTCCGCTTAGACCGGGCTGTTTGCGATAGCCGAAAAGGCGATGCAAACGACCGCGGCGAAGGTCGGTGTCGATCAAAAGCGTCTTCGCACCCGTCTGCGCAAACGACATCGCGAGGTTCGCGGAAACGAACGTCTTGCCCTCTTTTGGCATCGCGCTGGTCACGATCACCACATGAGGCGGCTTGGTCACCGAGCCCATGCTCAGTAAATTCGTCCGAATCACGCGGAAATTCTCGAGAAGGTTGGATTCCTTCGATGAATTTCGATCGAGCAAGCTCGTCTGGTCTTCATTGTTTCCCAGCTTCGGGATAATTCCGAGGCCACGGAGTTGGAACGCTGCTTCCACCTCCTCAAGATTCGAAAGCGTGTGATCCAGATACTCGATCAAAAATGGCACGCCGATGGCGAGCATGAGCCCGAGGATGGTCGCATACATGAGCAGGCCAAACCGGTTCGGCGAGACCGGGTTCTCGTTGATCTGCGTGATGCGGTTGTAAGCCAGCTTGATCCGGTCACGATCAAAGGCGTAAAGATCCTTCTCGTATTCTTGCTCGATATACCTACGTTGAGTCACCCAGGCACCCTTCATCGCAGTTACAAGACCTTGATCGTCGCGGGCGCGCTTCAGCTCTTCGTCAGCTTTCTCCCATTCCGGTATTTGCTTTGTGTTGAGGTCATCAATTTTCTTGGAAACCTGTTTGTAGTTTGCGGCGAGACGGTCAAGCGCGGTTTTGAGTTCCCCTTCAAGCTGGAGATCCAGCATATCGAGGCGGTCCTGAATCGTCACTACCGACTTGTGGCCAGGCTGGAGGTCGCGGAGCAAGTCCTGTTTTTTGGCCTTTAGGATATTGATCTCGCGGACCGCCCCTTTCCATGCACTCTCTGTTGAAATATCCGGCGTGACGATGCCGAACGACTCGGGACGGAAGTTTTCTAACTGGGGCGGGGGCGGGGTAAATGCAGGGGGGGCGTTATTCTGAGTACCGGATTGAGCGGGAGGGGCACTCATTGGCTGTGTTTCAGGTAAAGGACCTTGAGTTGGCACCTGTGGAATACTGCTCCCAACCTGCAAATCACTGGTGACGGAAGAAATGATCGCCAATCGTCCGACTGTGTCCAGTTCAGGACTGGCAATCTGGCGTCGGGCCGTGTCCATCGCAGCGAGCTTCCGATTAGCATCCGCGAGGATGAACGGGGAATTCGCAAGCTCCGTATAACGGACCAGTGCTTTCGTCATGGCAGTATCGTGAAGCCCTTGCTGGATCTTCTTCCGCTCCCCTTCGATTTTTTCGTCTAATTGTTTCCGATCCGCGTAGTAGTTCTCGGTTCGCTGATCCATCTCCGTTTTTCGACGCTGGGTCTTGTAGTCCAGATACTCGCGGACCAGTGTTTCAGTCCAACGGTTCGCCCAATCGAGCGAATACGAGAAGACCTCGACCTCAATGTCGTGCTCTGCGTTCTTCCGGGGAATTGTCTTCTTGATGTAATGCGCCGTTACGTCCCGCGAACTTGCTTTCACTCCAAGCCGGGCGGCTGCTCGTTCAACGATGTGGGGCTGGACCATTTCGGCGGCAAGACTCGCCACTCGTGCTCGTTCCTGAAAGGCTGCCTCTGCGACTTTATTCCGGTCGATGATGTCGGTCTTGATCAACGAGCGCGACATATAAACAGGTCGCGAATAGACGAAAAATACAACGGCTCCGAGCCAGCAGAAGCACAGGAGAAGAACCATCAACCGGACATGCTTCCGGGCGACGGCGACGTACATGAGTACGTCATGAAGATTTACAACGCGTTTTTTGAGTCCGGGTAACATTGGGTTGGTTCGCTCGCTTTTCCGAGGAGGCTCAGATTAGAGTCATGAGTTTGCCTCTGCAACCGAAAGTTGTCCGGACGGAGTCTGAAAATCGAAGACTTACCAACTGAACCACTTCTCTGGAACGACGATGATGTCGTTTGGCTGAAGAATCACGTCCGGCTTGCGGCCGCGTTGGACGGCGTCCAAATCGACGGGGATTTTCGCCTTCGTGCCGTCGGGCATCGCGCGAAGGATGTGGGTGCGTGACTTGCTCGCAAAATGGTCGAATCCGCCGCTTTGGAGGATGGCTCCATAGACGGTGAGTTTCTCGCCTTCGGTAATGCGGTAGCTGCCGGAGCGCTTCACGCGACCGGTGACGTAAACGAGGTTCAATGAACCGGACGGGAGAACGATCACGTCGCCTTCTGTGAGTGTGATGTCTGCTCCGAGTCCGCCTGCAGCAATGTTGCCATCAAGGATTCGCTTTACGTTGACCTCATCGGCTACGGGCTTGTTGCGGGCCATGCGCATGATTTTCACGCGGGTGAGGTCGGCGCGGTCCGTCCATCCACCGGAGCTCAGCATCACAGAAATCAATGTGGGTGCGGTTCCGACCGGAATCCGGTATGGGCGGGGATTGCGGAATTCTCCCGAAAGATAAATCACACTTCCTGATTCGGTATCGACACCTTGAAAGCGCTCGACGGTCACGGTGGCGCGCTTGAGCTGCGATTGCCGCAGCAGGCGGCTGATGTCCATTTCTGCTTGGCTGACGGTTTTGCCGGCGACTGGAACTTTTCCGAGGCTCGGCATCATGATGTAGCCACCGCGACGGACGAGATACTTGCCGTTGAAAGCGGCATCTTCGTTGACGATTACTTCGACATTTTCGCCTGGAAGAATCACCTCGTCACCCACGACGGGGTTGCCTGTTCCTGCGGTATTGTGCTGGAGGCGTGCAATCTCGTCTTCGACTTGGGCGAGCAGATTCCTGCTATTGCGGATGCGCGCCTCGCCATCGCGAACTTGGATGTTTAAACGGTCCGCTTCCTCTGTCTGGCCGAGACTCTGGAGCACTACCGCACGTTTGCGGTCTGCTTCGATTCGTGTCTGGTTGTAACGGATTTCACTCTCAAGGCTGTCGCGGCGATCGATCAGCGTTTCCAAGTCCGACGCTCCTTGGATCGGCGCGCCGCCGGGTTCCAGCGAGGTTTCATTCGGCTTTAGTCCTGCACTTGGGGTCTTGAAATTCACCTGTTTCGAGGTGTTCAAGACGGATTCGGTGGCCACCGGAGCAGTGTCGGGCGAACCGACCTGTGCCTTAGCATCAATCGAAGCGGCGCAACAGAGCAAAGCCACGGATGCGAGCAATCTTCTCACGATGGTTGATTTAATTATTTGGAGCATTGAACGTTGAAAGGTGGAAGGTGGAAGGTTGGGTCGCCTTGCGTTGAGAACTACAGAGTTTCATCAGATTGGTCAAAATCTTTATTAATTTATCGGAAGACTTTTTCAGGGAGTTCGCTCACTCAAAATAGTAAGAGAGCGAGAAGAAAAGAAGGTTTTCGTCGTACGTCGCAGAGCTCACGCTAGATTCCAGTGCTGTGTGCTGATAAATCAAGCGTGTGTGAACTCGGTCGTAGAGGCGATGGGAGAGCTCGAATCGACCGCGCCAGGTTTCAGTATCAAACGAACCGTCGTTGACCGAAAAATCGGTGTATTGGCCCCAAAGACGGACTGATGTTCGGGGGCTGACCCGCCAATTTAGCCGCAGCCCGGTGCGGAAATCCTCCCGGTCCGGAAAAACGTCGTCTAGGTCCTCCACCCAATGATACCCGGCGTAAAGGTCTGTCGTGAGGCCCGGCCCGAGGACATGGCTGAACTGATACCGCACATGCTGGCTGACTTCATTCGAAAGCTCGAACAGGTTCTTGGACCACTCAAGTGCATGGCGGGTCCGGGGATTGATGATGTGCTCTAGGCGGGCGTGCCAAAGGAAGCTCTCGCGACCGGTGCGGTTTTCCCAAAGGTAACCGAAATTTCCGTCGAAACTGATCAAGTCGGTGACGGGTCCGCGAACTCCAAGCCTGACGCTCTGGTAAAGCCGTTCCGGGTCTGGGCGATGATTGAGCTGATAGTGCAGATACGGTTTGAAACGCAGCGATTCACGATACGAATCGAGCCCGGCGAACACCGTATTTCGCTCCGAAGGGAGCCCAAGGTCCTCATTGTCTGGATACCACAGATTCTCATGCGCGGCGCGGAAGCGGAAGTTGAAGTCGCCAGGGACCTTGGCTCGCGTTGCGGCGCTGATTTCGTTGCTGAAGAACAGGATTTCGTTGCTGCCGTTATTGTCCTCGAAGCGGAAACTGCCTGTATTGCGGTCGCGATTACTCCTGAATGCGTAGAGACTTGTGTCCGTGTTTCCTGGGTCGTTGTTGAGGTGAAACCCTTCGAAAATCTCGAAGCTATCGTGAACTCCAGTCGTGTAGCGCCCGACTCCCGTGCGGAACTCATCGGCAAATACCCACGGAATCCCGAAGATTGTAGGCTCCCACGAGGCTTGAACTTGCGCATTCGGCGAGGAGGCGAGTCCAAACGAAAGAGGCGAGCGAATTGAGAAACCCGTGAGCCCGGCCCGGTCGTCGAACGGTAGCCAGACGAAGTTTCCGGATGCTGCAAGTCGGGACGCTTCAGTGATTTGCCAGATGACTTGTCCGCCGATGCTGGCGATGCCTCGGGTGTCGGATTCGCGATTCTGATTGCTGTGGCGAATATTGTCGGACCAAAGGACGCCTGCGGAGATTTGGCGAAGCTTGAAGTAAAGAGGCCCGATTTTTAGATCCGCGTCTTCCGGCGCAAATCCACGCTGGAGCAGGGGGAAGCGGCCGCGAAAGTCCGGTAAATCGAGATTCCCCCGCACCCTTACAGTATCAGCCGGCCGGAAACTCGGTGTGAGCCTGGAGTCGCTCGTGCCGATGGCATACGGCGTATTCGTGTTTCGGAAAAGGTCGTGATACGGAAGGTCCGCAGTTGGCGCTTCACCGTATGCGTTGCGAGGAATCCGGATGGCTTCATCAGTCGGAAGCGGTGGATTTTCCTGGTCGGGAGTCGCAGAATCAAGGGGCACGGCTCCTTGTGCGTTGAGCGCCAGAGCGGCTAGAAGCGGTATTGCAGATTTTTGAATCATGTGAATCTCTCGGCGCAGTTTACTTGCCCTCTATAGTAATGGTTGGGGTGCTTTTTCGGGGTTTCTGGTCTCTGTTTTTACTCTGTCCACGCATCAGAAATGCAGTGGGTAGTTCGTCCCGGCGAATCGAAAAAGGCAGGTATGCGAGCAATCCGAAGAGCGGTATGCAAACGACTACTGCGACCCACACGACTCGCTGTCTCAGGCTGAAAGGCTGTGAAACAATGCTGGTGATGCAACACACGACCACTGCGAGCCAGATGACGGCGGCAGCAGCCCAAACCTGGAATGTCAGGCTGGATTCTTGGAAGTGAAATCGGCTTAAAAATTCGCCCATGAAATGTTGGAGTTCTGCGCGGGGTAACAGATTTATCGGCTGCTTTGAATCACGAAGTTCAAATGAGGGCAACTCTTTCCTGCCAACGATTGTTGCGAATCCCAAATGGCACTCGTTCAGTAGAATCGGCCGCCCGGGTCGAACGCGTTTTTTAGCGCGATGCCGACCTCAGTGCGCCGTTCCTTGCCAAGTTGCCGCTTCGCGCTTTCCCCGATCATTACCAGCGCTTTTAAATCAGCCGCAGCCAGCGCGGAGTTGAGAGTCTCAGGCTCGGGAATGGTGGAGCGATGCGCGAGCACAAAGCTGCCGCCGCCGCTCACATGATACTGGAAGTCCCCGGCGCGAAGCAGGGAGTCAATTGACTCCAGTTGATAAATAGTTGCAGGGATTTTTAACAGGACCGCCGCCGAGGCGGCGAATCGCCACTCGCTGATTTCCGCCCAGACGTCGTTCGCGATTTGCCGGGCATTCGGCCAATGCAGCACGATTTCCTCGCCGATGACGTCGAGCGCGGCTTGCGGCCCGCGGATTCGCGCGAGGATGCGAGTGCCATCGTAATCGAGCGCGTCGAACTCCCAGCGCCCGCTCGCGGCTTTCGCGATATGCGCCGCGGCCTCAGCAGCGTTTGCGCACGGAATCGCGAAACTCATCATGGCGGGCGGGCGGGGGAATACTTTGAACGTCACCTCCGTGAGCACGCCGAATCGCCCGAGGCTCCCGACGAGAAATTTCGGGATGTCGAAGCCCGCCGCGTTTTTCACCACCTTCGCGCCGCCGCGCAGTTGTGTTCCGTTCCCGTCGAGAAAGCGGACCGCCAATATAAAATCCCGCAGCCCGCCGTAGCGGAAGCGTCCCGGCCCGCTCAGCCCCGCAGCGACGGTGCCGCCGATGGTTGCGCCGGATTCCACCAGCGGCGGATCGAACGGCAAATACTGCCCCTGCGCCGCAAGCGTGGCGACGATCTCGCGCAGCGGCGTTCCGGCAAATGCGGTGAATGTGAACTCGCCTGGATCATATTCCACGATGCCGCTGATGCCGCGCATCGAGATGAGCTGCACGTCTTCCGCGACTTGCGACAGACGCGGTTTCGTCTGCGCGCCGACGGCGAGCACGCGCTTCGATGAGCGGATAATTTCCGCGACTTCTGCGACGGTGGACGGTGTCTTCATTCGCGTGAAATGACTCCGCTTTTTTCCAGCGGATGCAGGCCGTGCCGCGAAAGCGCAGGGGCGTCTCCGCCGGGAAACATCTTGCCGGGATTCGCGATCCCGAGCGGGTCGAACGCCGCACGGATCAGGTGCATCAGCGCGATCTCGTCCGCCGAAAACATGTCCGGCAAATACGCGCGCTTCTCCACTCCGATGCCGTGTTCGCCGGTCAGCGAGCCGCCCATCGCGACACACATTTTCAGGATACACCCGGCGAGTTCCTCAGCCCGCTCCAGCGCGCCGGATTCGCGGCCATCGTAGAGGATGAGCGGGTGCAAATTTCCGTCGCCGGCGTGAAAAACATTCGCCACACGGATGCCGGCCTCGCGCGCCATTTCGCTGATGCGCCGCAGCGCTTCGCCGAGGCGCTGGCGCGGCACTACGCCGTCCTGCACGATGAAGTCGGGCGACAGCCTTCCCACCGCGCTGAACGCTGACTTGCGCCCCTTCCAAATCTTCGCGCGCTCCGCCGCATTCGCGGCCACGCGGCTCTCGATCGGCTTGCTCGCCGCGAGCAACGCGTCCAGCGCGGGACGCTCGGCGGCGACCTTTTCGCGCGGCCCTTCTAGCTCGACGATGAGCACCGCCTCGCATCCTTTCGGATACCCCGATTGCACCGCAGCCTCCGCCGCCTGAATCGCCAGCGCATCCATGATTTCCAACGCGCCCGGTAGCAGCCCGCTCGCCACGACGGCGCTCACCGCATCGCCCGCCTCCTCCAGCGTGCGATAGCCCGCGAGCACTGTGTGGAAGCACTCCGCGCGCGGCAAAAGTTGCAGCGTGATTTCCAGCGCGATGCCGAACAGCCCTTCGCTCCCGACGAACAATCCGGTGAAATCCGGCCCCACTGATTCGCGACTCGCGCCGCCAAATTCCACGACTTCGCCCGTCGCCAAAACCGCGCGCAGCCCGAGCACATGATTGCTCGTCATCCCGTATTTCAGGCAATGCGCGCCGCCGCTATTGAAGGCCACATTTCCGCCGATCGTGCAGATCGTTTGCGAGGACGGATCGGGCGCATAATGCAGCCCGTACGGCTGCGCTGCCAGCGTCACCTGCGTATTCACCACGCCCGGCTCCACCACGGCGATTCGCTCCGTCGCATCGAGCTTCAGAATGCGATTCAGGCGGTTCATCGCGATGACGATTCCGCCCGCGACCGGCAGCGAACCGCCGCTCAGACTCGTCCCCGAACCGCGTGCGACAAACGGCATCCGCAACTCGTGGCAAAGCCGCACCGCCGCAATCACCTCATCGCCCGACTCCGGCACCACCACAGCCACAGGCCGCGAATGAAATGCCGTCAGCGCGTCACTTTCATACGCCGAGAGATGCGCCGCCGAAGTCAGCAGCCGCTCCGGCGGGAAGATATGGGCGAAGCGCGAAAGGCTCATCGTTTCCAGATCGGCACATCGTCCTTCATCCGGTCGATCAGCGCCCCGCACAGCGCCAGCGCCGGTCCGCGATGCTTCGACGCCACGCGCACAAACAGCGAAGCCTCTCCCACCGCGACACGCCCGAGCCGGTGGATCAATGTGACCGCCGAGCATGGATGCAGCGCATTGAGTTCCCACAGATGCCCCTCCAATTGCCGTACCGCCATCGGCTCATACGCCTCGTAGTCCAGCCCCGCGATCGCCTTGGCGCCCTCCGTTTCCCGCACGATCCCGTGAAACTCCACCACCGCCCCAATCTCCCGCGATGGAAGCGACTGCGGCGGGATGACGATCGGCGTGCGGGTAAATGTGATGTCGATGTTCATAAAATTGCGGCACGAAAAATAACCGCACGCTCCACTCGTTACGCTGCCGGGCTCGCAGCGCGGAGTCCCGCATTTTTCAACTGCTCATCCACCCACGCAGCTTCCGGCGGCAGGAATGGCGCGAGCAAATTTGCATCGTGGTTTTCCAGAAAATATCGGCCCGTCTCGTAGCAGCGATCCAGCAGTGGTTGAAGGTCGAGCACGATGTCTTTGTCCGTCTCGCGCAGCGGGATTCGGAATGCTGGAATCCTTTCGCGGAGCGGCCAGCGATACACTTCAAGTCTTCCGGGCAGCCATGCTCGTGAGCAGCAGATATAGTAAAATGTGCCCGGTTTTCCGCGCCCGAGTTCCCCATCCGCAATGGGCAGCGTCGTTCGCCCGCAGCGCAGTAAATCGATCTCCACGAGGCTCGCCGTGCTATGCCGGTAATCGCTTTGCTTCTGCTTGTATTTCTCAAATGCCGTGAGCTTGTTCACGGGGCTGAGCACTTCGATGGCCGTTACTAAAGTGCCGTCGGTCGTGCGTATTTCCACCCATCGATCCGTGACTTCGTGTTCATGCCAAATCTCGGGTTCCGCCGCGACTACGGTGCCGCCGGACTGCGGCTGCCACGACGGGGCTATTCCCTCGCGCCAGCTTTCGCTGACTCCAATATCCGCGCGATAATTCGTAGGCGTGATACTCTCTACGACGAGGCGCTCCTCGGGCCGTGCAATGAGGTCCGGCGGGAGTTCGCTGTTCACCGCATCGTCAATCAAGCTAATGAGCTTCGCATGAACAGAAGCCCAGTGCCGTTCAAGAAACGGATTCATTCCCGGAAATGGATTCTTAGTCGAAATCATGTCGCAACCATAGCCAACATTGTCCCCATCAACAAGCGCAATGCTACCCTCCGCTCACGGGCGGGATGATTGCAATCTCTTGCGCCAGCGCGCCCACGGCTTCGTCCCACGGGCGGTAGTCGCAGTCCACGGCGACGCGCCACGAGCCGGGGGAAAAGCCCGG
>JAYTMG010000540.1:0-3287 GCA_043728745.1 Verrucomicrobiaceae bacterium | reverse complement strand
CCGTGCCTGCTCCAGTCGCGGTTCCGCCAGCTACAGCTCCGGCAGTCGATCCATTTCGCCTGAATCCCGCCGCGCGACCGGCTGCTCAATAGATGACTTTCATTCTACCAAATCGACCGCGAATGGGCACAGCGACGCCGGACATTGGCGTCCTCGATGAAGTCGAAACCGAGGAGTCTCTCGACAAGCCATGGAACATCGTCGTCCACAATGATCCCATCAATTTGATGAGCTACGTCACGCTCACTTTTATGCGCATTTTCGGCATGTCAAAAAAGAAGGCCGAAGTCCACATGTCCGAGGTTCACTCAAAGGGCAAATCCCTCGTCTGGAGCGGAGCGCGCGAGCAGGCAGAGCTTTACGTGCAGCAGCTCCATCAAGCCCTGCTCCTCGCCACGATGGAGCAAAGTAAATGAACATCCGCCTCGCCGAAGACGGCGGCGTGCAGATGGACGATATTGACGAGTTTGCCGCGATGCTCTTGCGCGAACTGCCGGGCATCGCGTCCACCGACGACGACCGCGCAAACGCCCGCATCTACCAAAGCCCGACGGGCGGGAAAGACGAAGAAATCGACGATGACTGGAAGGAAAACGTAGAGCCCGAGCTGCACGATCTTTTTGCAAACGCAGTCGATATGGTCGTGGACGATCTCGCCGCGATGAAGCCGGATGAACTCGGCGATCTCGTCCTGCGCATCCCGCCCCGGCATCTCGACCCGTGGCTGCACACGCTGAATATCGCACGCCTCGCGCTCGGAGAAATTTGGGACGTCACGCAAGAGGACATGGAGTCCCGCTACGGCAGCGCCAATGGCGATCCCGAACGCACGATGGCCGTATTAAAGATCGATTTCTACGGGATGCTCATGGAGTTTCTCATCCGGCTGAAATGGGAAGATTGAGGATTCAGCGCGACATCGTCCCAGCCCTTCGCTAAGCACCGCCGCGTGAAATCTGCTTTCTGGAAGCTCATCGAATTCTACGCCCTCCGAGTTCCTTACCACACCGGTAAGTGGCGGATCGTCGAGGCTGCCGTGAAAGGGCTCGGCATCGAATCTCTTCACCGCGGCAAAATCATGCAGGTCCAGCGCCGCGGCCTGCGATGGAATCTCGGCATCGAATGTACGCTCCAGCGAAAGCTGTTTTACCACGGCCTTTTCGACCGCAATGAAAGTCGCGAACTGCTCGCCGCCGCCCGGCCCGGCACCGTGTTTTTCGACATCGGATCTTATTTCGGCTACTATGCCCTTCAGGCGGCTAGATTCGGAGCGAAAGTTTTCGCATTCGAGCCCGTCGGCAGAAACTTCGAGCAACTCCAGGCCAACATCGCGCTCAACCGCTCCACCGCCGAGGCATTCCGGCTCGCGCTGTCGGATTCGCAAGGCGAGGTCAGTTTTGAAATCCCCGACCCCAGCAACGGCGGACGCGGCCACATCGCCACCGCCGACACCGGCGCGCTCACGGAGACTGTAAGTATGACGACACTCGCCGAATTCGCCGAGACTCACGGCGTCCGCGGAATCGACGCTGTGAAACTTGATGTCGAAGGCGCTGAAGTCCGCGTCCTTCGCGGCGGCGCGGACATTCTCCGCCGCTCCCGCCCGACCATGCTCGTCGAGCTCAACCCTCCTTGCCTTGCCCGCTTTGGCACCAGCGAAGCCGAGCTCCTCGATACGCTCCGCAGCATCGGATTCAAAATCCACCGCGCCAATCGTCGCGGCCTTGTCCCGTACACCGGCCTTCTTCCCGGCGAGGGCTACACGAATATCATCTGCACCGGATAACGCATGTTTACCGAGACCGAACGCCTCGCCCTTTTTCCCGTCGCACGCAAACTGCGCTTCTTCAGCCACGCCGCCGTCACCTCGCTTGTCGGCCCCGTCGCTGATGCGATGATCGCTCACGTTCGCGAAGCCAGCGAAGCTCCGCAGGAATTCGCGCAAACCCTCCGCGACATCAAAGCAATGCGCGCCCTCTGCGCGCGCTTCATCGGTGCCGAGGCTGATGAAATCGCCCTTCTCGGCCCGACATCACTCGGCCTCTCGCTCTTTGCCAACGGCATCCCGTGGGCCGCAGGCGACGAGATTCTCTGCTACGCCGGCGATTATCCCGCCAACGTCTATCCGTGGATCGAACTGCGTCGCCGCGGCGTCATAGTCCGCATGTTGGAGCCGGAGCGCCCCGGCGAAATCACACCCGAACTTGTCGAAGCCGCACTCACTCCACGCACTCGTCTCGTCGCCCTTGCGAGCTGCCATTTCTTTACCGGATACCGCATCGACGTCAGCGCCATCGGGCGCCTTCTTCACGCACGCGGCATCCTGTTTTCCGTCGATGCGATCCAGACGCTCGGTGCGTTCCCCATGGACGTGGAGTATGTCGATTTCCTCAGCGCCGATGCGCACAAATGGATGCTCGGCCCCTGCGCCATCGGCATCGTTTACGTGAAGCGAAAGCACCACGATTTCTGCCGCCCGTCACTCCTCGGAGCATGGAACGTCCACTCGCCAAATTTCATCGCACAGCCCGAAGTGCGCTTCGTCCCCGGCGCGCAGCGCTACGAGCCCGGCGTGCTCAACATCGTCGGCTGCTACGGAATGAACGCGGGCATCGAGCTCTTCATGCGTTACGGCCTCGACGCCATCGCAGCCCGCATCCTCGCGCTCAAAGCACACCTCGTCGCAGCATTGCGCGCCAAAGGCTACGAAATTACCGGCCCCGCAGAAGGGCCAAACGCCAGCGGCATCACCACCTTCCGGCACCCGCAGAAAAGCTCCACCGAGCTATTCGCCATTTTGGAGAAAGCGAACATCACCTCCTCGCTCCGCCACGACCCGCAAGGACGCGACTACCTCCGCTTCAGCCCGCATTTTTACAATACGGAAGCCGAACTCGACAGCGCGCTGCAACTCATGTGAACCGACTTGCGGAGCACTCCCCTTCCCGCTTTCCTCCCGGCATGAGCAATCCCACTACACGCGTTTTTCTCGTCCGCCACGGGGCCACCATCCTCACCGCAGAAGATCGATTCGCCGGAGCCACCGACGTGCCGCTTTCCGACGAAGGCCGCGAGCAGGCGCGCCGCCTCGCACAACGACTGCGCCACGAAAAAATTTCCGCCGTTTATGCGACCACTCTCGGCCGCACGCAGGAAACCGCCCGCATCATCGCCGATCCCCACGACCTCCCGATCCAAATCCGCGATGGCCTCAAAGAAATTTCCCACGGACGCTGGGAACAAATGACCCGCCGCGACGTAGAAACCCAGTGGCCCGCCGAGGCCGC
>JAYTMG010000539.1:0-3661 GCA_043728745.1 Verrucomicrobiaceae bacterium | reverse complement strand
CAAAACCGCGATGCCGCCGAAGTCGCGAGCATCGACGAGTTCGGCTGCGGAAACGTCGCCCACCGGCTTGCCCTTGAGACTGTCGGCGATGAGTTGGCGGGTGTCCGGTGGGAGTTTGGAAATGTTGCAAACGGTGCGGGAGCGAGGCCCCTCTGGAGTCCGAAAGGATTCGCGGACGAGCCAGGTTTCGTAAACGGAGCCGTTTTTTGATTTGGATTTGATGATTTCAACAAACACTGGCGACTATGATACGGCCATAGATGTTCTCTGCAATGCAACCTTGCAATTAAGTGCAAAGTTTTACTGGCTACAATTATTGTAAGAAGCAAGCATTTATCGGGTGTTTCGCGGAATTCACGGGGAAGTCAGGTTAACGGCCCATCGCGGCTTCAATCTCGTCGGCCTCAAGTGGGATTTTCCCCATGAGGTTGACCGGACCGTTTTCTGTAACGAGGACGGTGTCTTCAAGGCGGACGGCCATCTCCTCTTTCGGGATGTAAATGCCAGGCTCCACCGTCATCACCCAGCCGGATTGCATCGGCTTCGTCGTGTCGCCGACATCATGCACGTCGAGGCCGATCGGGTGGCCGAGTCCGTGCATGAAATACTTCTTCACCGCAGGCTGGTCGGGGTCTTGTTTTTTCACGTCGCTCGATTTGAGCAGGCCGAGTTTTAGCAGTTCCTCCGTCATTTGCGCCTCTGCGGCTTTTTGCCAGTCCTTGTGCAAAACACCCGGCGCGAGGCGCAGCGTGCTCGCGCGGAGGACGCGGAGGACGGCATCGTAAATGGCCCGCTGGCGTTTGGTGAACTTGCCGTTTACCGGGATGGTGCGCGTCATGTCGCTCGCGTAGTTCGCGTAGCCGGAGCCGACGTCGAGCAGGAGAAGTTGCCCGTCTTTCAGCGGCGCGACATTTTCCTGATAGTGCAGGCAGCACGCATTTTTCCCCGCCGCCACGATGGGCTCGTAGGCAAAGCGTGCGCGGTTGCGGATGAATTCGTGGGCAAACTCCGCCTCGACTTCGGTCTCGGTTCTCCCGGGCTTTGTAAACTTCAGCACGCGCTTGAACGCCTTGCCCGTAAGGTCGCAGGCGCGCTGGATGACGGCGATTTCCGCCGCACTTTTCACCACCCGGCAATCGTGCAGCAGCGGCGCGAGGCGGCGATAAGTGTGCAGCGGATAGCGGCGTTGAACTTCGCGAATGAAGCGTTCGTCGCGGGTTTCGACTTCGCACGACGAGCGCTTGTGCTCGTTGCTGTTGATGAAGACGTGTTCCGCCTCGCAAATCATGCGCCGCAGTGTGCCCCAGAAATCCTGCGACCATTTGATCTGTGTGATGCCGGTCAGTTTCTGCGCCTCGTCTTTGCGCAGCTTGTGGCCTTCCCACAGCTCATTGTGTTCATTCCCTTCGCGCAGAAAAAGAACCTCGCGGAGCTTCTCATCGTCCGAATCCGGAAAGAGAACGAGGATGCTCTCCTCCTGCTCCACGCCCGAGAGATAAAAGAGATCGCTGTTCGGTCGCATGAGAATCGAGCCATCCGCATTCGTAGGCAGGATGTCGTTCGCATTGATAATCGCCATGCTGCGCGGAGGAAGCAGCTTGGCAAGGCGTGCGCGGTTTTCGGTAAAAAGGGACGGCGGAAGTGGATCATGTCGCATCAAGCGATCCATGCCGGAGCAATCGGCGGATGTCTAGCGCGTCGGCGGAGCAGATGGATTAAATTTCACGACGGAAACCGCGAGAAATAAGCGAGTGATTTCAAACTGGGTATTGTATCCGCGCAGCTGTTTAAAAAGGGGGTGACCGCAGCGTGATGTAAACCCGCCGCCCCTTGTACGGCTCCGCCGTTAGAATTGCGCCGAGTTACCTATACCACGGCTGGGCTACATCACAATACGGTCACACCCGCGCGGGCGGCGAATTCGAAGTTCACTTTGCCGCCTTCGCATAAGATTAGGAAGGCTTTGAAGGCGCGGTTGGCGAAGACGCTTACAAACGTCGCGAAGCGTCTTGGAGTGCGGTGGCAGAGATGCGAGGGCGAAGCACTCGCATCGGCGACACCGCTTTCGAGACGCGCACCCAGCGCAAAAGGCTTCGACAACCGGGCAAGCGAGATTGTGAGCGTCGAGGCTTCGAGAAAGCGGTGTCGCGCTATCGCTTGCCACCGCACTCCAAAACGCTACCGCGACCTATGGAGCCTTTTCCGTTCGCAACAGAAAGGCGACATCATCGAGTTTCGACGCTCCATTCGCCCGCCGCGTAGCCTGCTGCGGCGATGACTTGCTGGCAGTAGCGGGCGATGGCCTCGGCGCTGAGGTTCGTTTCAAAGTAGAGGGATTCGCCAAGTGGACGCGGAGCGCGAAATTTTGCCGCATCGGCTGAAAGCAAACGCGGAAACTCCGCTACCACTGAATCAAAGGCATCAGGCGCAGCATCGCGCACTGCTTCCAGAGTGCCCTGCATGACTTCGCGCCATGTCGCGGCATCACGCCGCTCCCCGAGCACGAGCACCGCCACGGGGGTTTTACCGGTGAAGCCATTCGTGGGCTCACCGCTAAAGAGCGACTCCATCGGCCCAAAAGAAGGCCACGTCTTCAGTGCGAGTTCCGCCAACTCCTCACCGCGTTGCTGTATCGCCGCGCTGTCCCATTTTTCAAACCGCGTGATGCTGCGTGTGAGGTAGATCGGGCTTTGTAAAAAGACGGCGCGTTTCGATAAAAAGTCGCCGTTTGACAGCTCTGCATTGTAGCCAGTCAGGGTGAGATTCCCGAGTGCGTGCAGCTTGAGTTCGTGCGTTTCGCGCCACGTCTCGCCAAGGATTTCCTCCCACCAAGGCGTGGGCGTTTGCGGCATGATGTGTTCGATGGTCAGCGTGTTGGTGGAGACTTGCTCCTTCCCTGTCAGTGACCGCTCCAGCGACTCCAAAACGAGCCTCGCTTTTGGCAGTCGTTCGCCAGTTCCGTAGAGCCGACCATTGATGAGATCTTGGCGAAACTCCGCATCCGAAGGGTAGCCACGCTGCGCCAACAACGCTCGCACCCCATCGAGCAGCGATGGGTGACTTTTTGCCTGATGGTAGAGCGACGTCAGACTTTTATTCAGCCCATGAGTCGGCACGCCGCACACAAAGCGGTGGATGAAATAATTCTCCAGCGTGGCAAGGATTGCCGTGAACTCGTTTATGGAGAGCGTTCCGTCATCATGTTCAGCGTAAAGGTTCAGCAGCAACGGCCATACGACGCTGATTTCCAGCCGTTCAAAGCGGCGCAGGCGGGGATGCAGGTCGGGATTCAATTCAAGGCCATTTGGATCGAAAGTGCGGACAGTGTGGGCTTCAGTATGGGGTTCACCTGCACGGCGTTTATCGACGAAAAAGACGCTGCGGCATTCCTCTATTGGTATCCGAGTGGAAGCCTCGCAACCGTGATGGATGGGGAGGTGCGCGGTCGCATCCAGCAAGGCGCTGCGGAAGTCGCTGCGCGCTATCCGCTCGACGGATTGCGCGCGAAAAAGCAGGAGATTGTCGATGCGGTGAAAGTGGACATCACCACGTTTTTCACGATGCGAGGAATCACCATCACGACCGTCGGCATGTTCGGCGGTATGACGTATGAAAACCCGGCGATTCAGAAAGCGATCGATGAGACATTTATCGCGCAGCA
>JAYTMG010000538.1:0-1127 GCA_043728745.1 Verrucomicrobiaceae bacterium | reverse complement strand
AGTCCCGCCAGCCGCGCCCAGCGGATTCTCCCGCGCGACTTCCGCATCGCCAGTTCCGCCAGCGGCGGCTCTGATTTTTTTGCGCGATGAATCAGGAACGACGTGGTGAGCGTGCAGTAAAGCCACACGATGAACGTCAGCGGAAAGTAAATCAGCAGGATCGACATCCCGCCCTGGTCGTGAAACGTCCCCGCCGGGCGCGTCAGCATCCAGGCCCAGGCTCCAAGCGTGAAGACCGGGGAAGCCCACGCCCGGACAACGCCAATTTTCATGAGCCGTTCGGCAGTCATGGGAGCGAGAGTTTTGGAGCGGACCGCTCCGAAGATCAGGGCAGCTTGTCCACCGCGTCTTTCATCTCCGCCAGATGCTTGTCCGCAGAAGGCGAGTCGGTGACGTGGGCGATCTTGCCGTCCTTCGCGATGAGGAAGCTCACGCGCCGCGACATCGGACGGCCCGCCATCGCCGCTCCGTAGGCTTCGGTCAGTTTGCCGTCCACATCCGTGAGCAACGGAAAGGTCAGACTGTGGTCCGCAATAAATTTTTTGTGACTCGCGGCGTCGTCACGGCTCGCGCCCAGCACGGCCACGCCCTTCTTCTTCAAGTCATCAATGCGGTCGCGCAGCCCGCACGCCTCCTTGGTGCAGCCGGGCGTGTTGTCCTTCGGATAAAAATAGAGCAGCACCGCCTGCTTGCCCGCGAAGTCCGAGAGCTTCACCGTTTTGCCATCCTGATCCTTGGCCTCGAAGGCCGGAGCCTTGTCGCCCGCCTTGGGCGTCTCCGCCGCGCGCGTCACGATGAGCGATACGGCCAGAATCGTGAGAGTGAGAATGTGAGTCAGTTTCATAAATTTTTGAGTCAAAGTTTTATTAATCAGTGAACGGGTCTGACGGGAGCGCCTCGTGGTTTGTTCAAGCCTCGCCCGCGAGGGTTTCATCTTTACACACGCGCCGTGCGAATTCGTCCGGGGCGATATGGACTGCGGTGGCAAGCGGAGCGCGACACCGCAGTCCAAATGGCGCCTTGCAAGATCCGGGGCGTAGGCTCGGTTGCGCCCCGTCGCGAAAGGCCGACGGCGCTTTTGAAATTTAGAATTTGGAATTTATTTGGAGTTTGGTTTTTGGGATTTG
>JAYTMG010000537.1:0-17194 GCA_043728745.1 Verrucomicrobiaceae bacterium | reverse complement strand
TAGTCGTATAACTAGAGTATTGTCGAGAAAAAAAACGCAGACACGATCAAAAATCCGGCGGGGCTCTGTGAAATCGTCTAGTCGAGAGCCAAAGTTCAGGGCGCTTCGCGCTGCTGTCCCCCTTTTATTCATCCCGCAAACTTCCCAACCATCCCGACGCTCGACAGCAGCCATCGCCCGTTGCACTACTCCGGCCATGAAGCCGCTCCTTTTCCTCGCCATTGCCGCAGTCGCAAACGCAGCCACGCCCGTCTCGGACATCAAAGTGCCGCCGGGGTTTAAAGTGGAACTGCTTCGCGAGGCCGGGCAGCGCGAGGGCTCTTGGATCTCCATGGCGCTCGATGCCAAGGGGCGCATCTACATTTCTCCGCAGGGGAGCATCCCGGAGAGCGGCATGGCGAAGGGCTCGAAATGGGGCGGGCTTTGGCGCTCCACCGTCGTGGAGGGAAAAGTCACCGCTTGGGAACGCGTCCCCGTCCCCATAGGCGACAGTATGGGCATGTTGTGGGCGTTCGACTCCCTCTACGTCTCCGGCAACGGCCCGGAAGGGCGGGGGATTTACCGCTGCAAAGACACCGACGGCGACAGCCTGCCCGACACAGCCGTGATGTGGAAAAAGATCCCCGGCGGCTCCGGCGAACACGGCGCGCACGCCCTCGTCTTGAGCTCCGACAAAAAGAACATCTACATCGTCCACGGCAATGCCACCGGGCTCATCGACGGCATCGCGCCCGACTCCCCGTATCGCAACTGGGGCGAAGACGATCTCCTCCCCAAGCTCAAAGACCCCACCGCCACATTCTTCGACAGCATCAAAGCGCCCTACGGCTACGTCCTCCGCACCGACGAGGAGGGCAAAAAGTGGGAGCTCATCGCCGGCGGCTTCCGCAACCCCTACGACATCGACTTCAACGCCGACGGCGAACTCTTCACCTACGACAGCGACATGGAATGGGACCGCGGCCTCCCGTGGTATCGCCCCACGCGTGTGCTCCACATCGTCCCCGGCGGCGAATACGGCTTCCGCGAAGGCTCCGCCAAAATGCCCGCCTACTACCCCGACACGCTGCCCGCCGCAGTCGATATCGGCCTCGGCTGCCCCACCGGCGTGAAGTTCGGCACCCGCTCCCACTTCGGCGAAAAGTATCGCCGCGCATTCTTTGTATGCGATTGGACGTATGGCCGCATCCTCGCCGTCCACATGAAGGAACGCGGCGCGAGCTACACCGCCACCAATCTATTAAAGAGCACCACCTTCCCAAAAGACGCCGAGTCCTCCGCCGACGTAGAGCCCTTCGTCGTGGGAAAAGGAATGCCCGTCACCGATGTCGAGTTTCTCGGGGATGGCAGCATGGTCTTTACCACGGGCGGGCGGGGCACGAGCGCGGGGCTTTATCGGGTGAGCTGGGTGGGGAAAAAGCAACCCGTGAAACAAGGAATGACGCCCGAACAGCTTTCGGCAGTGAATGACGCGCTCGACAAGATTTCTGATGAGATCCGGGAACTGGAAAATGTCATATTTCATTCACTCGGCAAGGCACCAGAACAGCAAGCGAGAGTTGAAACATTGAAGCGGGAGTTTGCCGCAATTGTTGATCCGAAACGAGTTCGCAACATAGGGCAACTAGTCCCGTATCGTGATGGCTTTGAGATCCTGAGGGATACAGAAGCGTTCGGGCGGCTCTCAAGAGAGAAACAGAAACAAGAGGGACTTCGGCTCGCGCGGTCTGAACTCCATGGTAGATTCATACGTGGGATACCCGAAAAGATCTTTCAGGGTTTAGTATATGATTTCAGAACTCTCAACGACGAAGAGAGCTTGCAGCACACGACTTTTAGGTTAGCCGCGATCCATCAAAGATACCCGAAAGATGATATTCAGTTCCAAATATCACTTAAGATATTGTCCTCAATGCCTCCACGATACGCTTTGAGTAAATTGCTTGGCTACGCGTCCCTGATAAGCTCTCCCCAGTTTCAGCAGGGAATTTGTGAAGCTTTGACAGACTTCCCCCTCCCTCAACTCCCCGACGATCTAAAGCTGCTCAAGCTCCGCATCCTGCAACTGACCTTCGCCCGGCATGGGCGGCCTTCGGAGGAATGGCAGAAGCTTGGGCTCGAAAAACTGCTCGCTTCCTACCCGGCGAAGGGTGAGCGGGCGGCGGACCTGAATCGCGAGCTTTCCCAGCTCCTCGTTTGGCTTTCGCAGCCGGAGTTGGGGGATGCAAATCTATCGGGCGATGTTAATCGGCCAAAAGACGCCCCGCAGCCTCCGAAGGACAGCCCGCAGCCCTTGAAAGACGCCCGTCAGCCGTTGAACGAGGACTCGCAGGGGGCGAAAGACGCCGTTCAGCCGTTGAAGGACATCCCGCAGCCGTTGAAAGATACGCCGCAGCCGCCAAAGGATACCGTCCAGCCGCCAAAAGGTGCCGCGCAGCCGTTGAAAGACGCCGTGCAGCCGTTTAATCTGACTCTGAAATCCACGGAGGAAGTCGCTCAAAAACAAAAGGATACGGGGATTTCTCAGAGAGACCCGTCGAAGCCGGCTCCGAACCCCGGCGCGGTGGAACATAAGGGCCGGAAGGGGCAATTGTTCCACGCCGAGCTAGGGCAGCAGGTGATCGAGAAGACTTTGGCGCTCATGCAGGCCGCGCCTTCGCAGGAGGAGCAGATTTATTACGCCCTCGTCCTCCGCTGGGCGCATGGGTGGACTCCGCAACAGCGCGAGCGGTATCTCCGCTGGTTTCACGAAAAGGGTGCGCGGCTGAGCGGTGGGAATTCGCTCGCGGGATTCATCCGGAAGATCCATGCGGAGGCGGCAAGTCGCGTCCCGGATGCGGAGAAAGTCGCGCTGGCAAAATGGATTGTCCCTTTGACCGGCCCTGCGCCGGAACTCATCACTCCGCGCGCGGCGATCAAGGCGTGGACGCTCGCCGAGTTGGAAAAGGAACTCGATGCGCTGAAGGGCTACAAGCCGGACTTGGCCCGCGGGAAACAGCTTTACGCGGATGCGCAGTGTTCGCGCTGCCATTTATATAAAGATGCGGGCGGCAATGTCGGGCCGGATCTTTCGGCGGTCGCGCAGAGGTTCCAGCGGCACGATATTTTGGAGGCCATCACCGACCCGAATAAAGCGGTAAGCGAGCAGTATGCGCTGACGACTTTGACGGTCGTGGGCGGGGAGCAAATCACGGGAATCATGCAGGAGGAAACGAGCGGGACCATCCGAATCCTCACGGACCCGACGAAAGGAACGTCGCGGGAGTTTTACCACAACATCGTCTTGAAAAAGGAGAAGGCGCTGGTGAGCCTGATGCCGCCCGCCCTCCTCAATACGATGACGGCGGAGGAGGTGGCGGACTTGCTGGCATTCCTCGGGGCGGGGGGCGGCGGTAAGCAGTAATCAGCAAAAGACTGCGAGCTGCGGAAGGAATAGGAAATAACACCAAGACGTGGGGTGCGGGAACAATGAGAGCGGGGTAGGGCGTCCCGACAGGTCGGGACTACCCGGTGCATAAAGCGTAGGACGGACGTTCCTTTCGCGAAAGACCCGTATAACCAAGTTGGAAAAAACGGTGCTAATTTCTAAGTCACGGGGACATGTCTTCAACTCGAGGATGAAGTTTGGAATGCCCAAAAACTGCGGCTGCCTGATCAACCGCGTTGCAACCGCACAGCCGCAAGGGTGAGCCCACCGATGGTGACGGCGTCTTCTCCGAGCTTTGCGAGGGCGACTTGCGGGACGGCAAACGCCGACATGACACAACGCTTAAGTGCATTAGCTAGGCGGTAGCGCAGGGGCTCGCCGATAAGGCTAAGCCCGCCTCCGACGATAATCACCGAAGGGTTTACGAGTTGCACGACGTGGCCGAGGGCAAAAGCGAGGTCGTCCATCGCTGAAGTGAGCACAAGATCGGCTTCCGGACAACCCTTCGCAAGCGCAGGGGGAAGCATTCGGGATTCGCCCCCAAGCGGAAGTCCAAAAACGATTTGAGCGAGCATGGATTCCGGCGCTTTTTTGATGACTCTGCGGATGGCACTATCCACCGCCCAGCCGGAGCAATGGTCCTCGACGATAGTGCCTTCTTTGTTGAGCTGGATATGCCCGATCTCCATCTCACCGGGGATCGCTCCGTGGTAGATCTGTCCGTCCACGACAAGGCCGCCGCCGACTCCGCTGCCGCAATTCACCCAAAACACGGGGTTTTTGCCTTTTCCCGCGCCGTGAACCGCTTCACCGAGGGCGGCGACGTTCGCATCATTGTCCACAAATACGGGGATATTGACTTGGTCGTGCAGCCAGGCACCGAGTGCGAATTGGTCCCATCCGTTAATTTGATGCGAGCACTTGGTGGTCCCAGTCGTCCAGTCCACGGGACCCCCATATCCGACGCCAATCGCGGCGGGATTCCAGCGAGCGACAAGTCCTGGGAGCACCTCTGCAATCTGCTGTCGGATGCCGCTTCCGCCAGCTTCGGAGTCCACGATGAAGCGTTTGCATTCGAGGATATTGCCGCTGGGAGTGCCAATAGCGAGCTGGAGTTTGGAGCCGCCGATCTCGATAGAGAGTAAATTCACGGCGGGGAGATAAGTAGGTGTACGGACTGATGCAACAGCGAACTCGCGAATTGGGTCGGGAAGGCAAAAACGAGTCAAAATCCCGAAATAGAACCCAGTTGAAGAACAACAAAGTAGAATTAATCACAAACCGAATTCCTGCGTGCTTGATTCCGCTACCATAAATCGCGTTCTTCGCGGGTTGTATCGTCAGCTTCATGCCGAATTCTTTTTTAATAGCCATTTTTTCCACAGCGGCAGCCGCCGTTGGCGTGGACTCGTTGCCAGAGCGCGTCCGATTTAATGAGCACATTCGCCCGATTCTTTCCAACCAGTGTTTTGCGTGTCATGGCCCTGACGATAAGCACCGCGACGCGGACCTCCGGCTCGACAAGCGCGAGGGAGCGGTCGCGGATCTCGGAGGCTACTCCGCAGTGGTCCCCGGAAAGCCCGACGCCAGTGAACTCGTAAAGCGCATCATCAGCGACGACGCGGACGAAGTGATGCCGCCGCCGAAGTCCAAGAAACCGAAGCTTCCCGCGCGTGAAATCGCATTGCTTAAAAAATGGATCGAGCAAGGCGCAGAGTATGAAGGGCACTGGGCCTTTCTTCCGATCCGTAAAGCCGAGCCCGCCACCGGATCGGCAAATCCGATCGACGCATTTATTTTGAAACGGCTCGCCGCGGAAGGCGTGAAACCGTCGCCCGAAACGGATGCTGCGACACTATGCAGGCGTCTGTTTCTCGACCTCACAGGGCTGCTCCCGACGCCGGAGGAAGTGGACGCATTTACCAAAAACCCGGATGTCGCGAAGCTCGCGGATAAGCTGCTCGCATCGCCGCACTACGGCGAGCGCTGGGGCCGTCACTGGCTGGACCAGGCACGCTATGCGGACAGCGATGGATACGCGGTCGATGGGTTTCGCGCGGTGTGGCCGTATCGGGATTGGGTGATTCGCGCTTTGAACGACGACATGCCGTTTGATCAATTCACGGTCGAGCAGCTCGCCGGTGATTTGCTTCCGAACCCCACGAAGTCGCAACTCGTCGCGACGGGATTTCATCGCAACACGCTCATCAATGCCGAAGGCGGCAGCGACCCGGAGCAGTTTCGCGTCGAAGCGGTGATGGACCGCGTGAGCACCACGGGCCTTGTCTGGCTCGGTCTCACGATTGGTTGCGCCCAATGCCACACGCACAAATTCGACCCAATCTCTCACCGCGAATACTACCAGTTCCTCGCGTTTTTTAATCAAGGCGAAGATCGAAACAGCAAAGGCGCAACCGTCTTGGTTTCTGCGGGCGAGATTGCCGGGAAGGCTGCGAGCCCTGCCGGCGATACGGTGAGCGGAGGAGAAGTCGAGCGACTGATGGAACAATGGGAAGCAGCGCAGCTCGCAAAGCCCGAAAACGCTACGAGTAAGCTCGGCGATGCGCTCCGCGCGATCAACGCCGTTCGCACGGATGCGCAGCGAAAACTGGTCAAGGAAGCCTTTGAAAAAGCGGAGCCCAAAGCCCGGAAAAAGCGCATCGGCAATAGCGACCCGGAAGCGTTGCTCGTGGAGCAGATGATCATGCGCGATCTGCCGAAGCCTCGTGAGAACTACCTATTTCTACGCGGCGACTTCACCCGCCCCGACAAGACTGGCGGACCGTTGCAACCGGGTGTCATCGCCGCCGTCAATGCGTCGGGGAAAACGGATTTCAAGGACCGGCTCGATCTCGCAAAATGGCTCGTCGATCCGAACAATCCGCTCACCGCCCGTGTCACGATGAACCGTGTGTGGATGCGGTATTTCGGCAAAGGGCTGGTGGAAACGGAGGACGATTTCGGCACGCAAGGCTCCGCGCCTTCGCACTCGGAATTGCTCGATTGGCTGGCCGGCGAGTTCATCAATCGCGGCTGGAGCATGAAGGCCATGCACCGGCTCATCGTCACGAGCGCGACTTACCGGCAATCCTCAAATGCGCGCCCCGAACTCTCCGAGCGCGACCCTCGAAATATCCTGCTCGCCCGGCAGGAGCGATTGCGCGTCGAGAGCGAGATTGTCCGCGATGCAGCGTTGTGCGCGAGCGGGCTTTTGAATCCCGAGATCGGCGGCCCAAGCGTCCGCCCGCCGCAGCCCGACGGAGTGTATTCATTCACGCAGAATGCGAAGGCGTGGAAAACCAGCGAGGGCCCTGCGCGATTTCGGCGCGGACTTTACACGACGTTTTACCGCAGCGCCGCGTATCCGCTGAACACGACGTTCGACGCGCCCAACTTCCAGACGACCTGCACGCGCCGCGCGCGCAGCAACACGCCGCTGCAATCGCTCACGCTCGCAAACGATCTCGCGTTTCTCGAGATGGCCCGCGCTCTCGGCGAGCGCATGCAGAAGGAAGGCAGCGATACGGACTCACGGCTCAAGCGCGGATTCCTGCTCACTCTCGGGCGTGTGCCGTCGGAGAAAGAGCTTGGTATTTTGCGCACCTATGTCGCCACCGAGAACGCCCCGGATGCCTTCTTCGCCGCCGCCCGTGTGCTGCTCAACATCGACAACTTCATCACCCGCGAATGAACCCGAATAACGCTAAACTACTCGAAATCACCCGACGCCATTTCTTCGAAAAATGTGGAGTGGGAATCGGTGCGCTTGCGTTGAACCAACTGCTCACTGCGGATGGTGCGATGAAGATCGATCCGGCGAATCCCCTGGCTCCGCGCGCGCCGCATTTTGCGCCGAAAGCAAAGCGGGTGATCTATCTCTTTATGGCGGGCGGTCCGTCGCAGCTCGACCTTTTCGAGCACAAGCCCGAGCTGCTGAAACTCACGGGCCAGAAGCCGCCGGCAAGCCTCATGGCGGGAAAGCGTTTCGCATTTCTAAAAGGCACGGAGACGCTGCTGGGCTCGCCTCGGAAATTCGGGACTTACGGCCAGTGCGGGATGTCGCTCAGCGAGCTTTTTCCCCATCATCAAAAGATTGCGGATGAAGTGTGCTGGCTGCGCGGAATGACGACGGATGTGTTCAATCACGGCCCAGCGAAGCTCTTTATGAACACGGGCTTTCAAGGTCCGGGACGACCGAGCATGGGCTCGTGGGCGACCTACGGGCTTGGCTCGCCTGCCAAGGATTTGCCGGGATTTGTCGTATTGCAAAGCGGCCCGCGCGGGCCGAGAGCGGGAGCGCAATTGTGGAGCAGCGGATTTTTGCCATCGTCGTTTCAGGGCGTGCCGCTGCGGGGGAAAGGCGATCCGATTTTGAATCTGCGCAGCCCCGACGGCATGACGCGGGAGAGCGAGCGGCGGTTCTATGATTCAGTTGCAGCGCTGAATAAAGAGCGACTCGCAGCGACCGGCGACCCGGAAATTCTCACGCGGCTCAACGCTTACGAGACGGCCTATCAAATGCAGACGAGTGCGCCGGAACTCATGGACCTTTCCGGAGAAAGCGCGACGACGCTGGCGCAATACGGTTGCAACCCCGCTGAGCCGAGCTATGCGCGAAATTGTCTGCTCGCGCGGCGCCTCATCGAGCGCGGCGTGCGGTTCGTGCAGCTCTATCACACAAACTGGGACAGTCATGGCGGGCCGAACGAAAATTTGAACGGCGATTTTGAAGCCGTTTGCCGGCAAGTGGATCAGGCATCGGCTGCGTTGGTGCTCGATTTAAAACAGCGCGGTTTGCTTGAGGATACGTTGGTGATTTGGGGCGGCGAATTTGGCCGCACTCCGATGGGCGAGACGCGCGCTACGCTCGGACGGGATCATCACGTCGATGCATTCACGATGTGGATGGCGGGCGGCGGCGCAAAACCGGGGATCTTCGGCGAGACAGACGAACTTGGCTTCGGCGTGGTGAATGGCAAAGTCCATGTCCACGATTTGCACGCGACGATTTTGCACCTTCTTGGATTTGACCACGAGCGGCTGAATTACCGAATCCAGGGCCTCGACATGCGACTCACCAACGTATTCGGAAATGTCGTGAAGGGCATCATGGCGTAAGGCGTTTCTCCGCCGCGAGCCACGGCGTTGCATCGCCGGGTGTGAAATGCCGGACGGGAAATGAGTCGCGAACAACCTGCCGCAGCGCTGCGTGCGAGCCCAAGTGGCCGAGCGCGAGTGCTTGAAGGAGGACGTTGCCGATCGATGTCGCTTCCACTGGTCCGGCGATGACTTCGCGGCCCGTGGCATCGGCTGCCATTTGGTTGAGTAGATCGTTTTTGCTGCCGCCGCCCACGATATGCAGCGTGTGGATGGAGTGCCCGATGACTTTCTCCAAAGATGAGAGCATCCCGCGATAAAGCAGAGCCAGACTCTCCAGCGCGCAGCGCGCAAATTGGCCTGCATTCGCGGGTTCGGGCTGCCCGGTTCGACGGCAGTATTCGACGACTGCGGCGGGCATATCGTTGGGCCGGAGAAAAAGCGGATCGTTCGGATCGATGAGCGAGCGGAAGGGCTCTGCTGCCGCAGCCATGCTGGTGAGCGCGAAGTAATCGTAAGGATGCCCGGCCCGCGCCCATGCTTTGCGACACTCTTGCAGTATCCACAGCCCGCTCGCGTTGCGCAGAAAACGGCTCGTTCCGCCGACTCCTGTTTCGTTGGTGAAATTCGCTGATTGTCCAGCGTTCGAGATGAGCGGGGAGGGGAGTTCCACGCCAATCAGCGACCACGTCCCGCTACTCAAATACGCCCAGCCTTCGCCCTGTGCAGGTACGGCGGCGACCGCAGCGCCGGTATCGTGGACGCAGCCTGCGACGACTTCGATTTCGCCAAGCCCTGTCTCACTCTGAAGTGCCGGCGCGAGCCTGCCGAGACGCGTGCATGGCGGCACTACATAAGGAAAAATGGACATCGGCAGGCCGGTAGCCTCAATGAGTTCACGGCTCCATTCCCGCCGCCTCGGGTCCCACATCTGCGTGCAGCTTGCGTTGCTTTCCTCCTGCGCTTTGCGTCCGGAAAGAAGGTAGTGGAACCAGTCGCCGATCATCAGGAAACCGTCGGCGCTGTGCAGGAGTTCCGGATCATTTTCCAGTTCTGCCAGCAAATGATAGAGCGTGTTAATCGAGATAAACTGCACTCCTGTGATCTCGTAAATTCGCTCACCCAGCCGCGCGCGAGTCGGCTCAAATGTCGCTTCCGTCCTCCCATCCCGGTAGCAAAACGGTGCGCGCAACATCGGCTCGTCCTTCCTCATCAGCACATAGTCCACGCCCCACGAATCGACGCTAATACTCGCAATCACAAGCCCACGCCGCGCCACGATGCGCAGTCCTTCTTTGATATTCTCCCACAGCGCGAGCACGTCCCAGCGCAGTGTGCCTGCGAGCCGGATGGGGCCGTTCGGGAAACGGTTGATTTCTTCGAGCGAGACGCGTCCTGATTCTAAAGTGGCGAGCATGACTCGGCCGCTTTCCGCTCCGAGATCGACGGCGATGTAGTGGTGAGTGGACATATTTCGCAGCGATGTAGAGAAGGCGAACGGTTCGCTCAAGATGGGATTGGCCAGCGGGCTCACAATCTGCACAGTCCTCATCGTGCCCACGCCAACTAAAGCCACCGTCACTCCACTGCAAAACATCGCCGCCGCGTTCGCCAGCATCCTGCTCAAGGCACTCGCACGGACGCTGCGGTTCGAGCTGAAAGATGAGGCGGGCTGTTACGACAACAACCGGCAACGGCCCGTGATTGTATGTATTTGGCACAACCGCATCCTCGGTGCCGTGCTCGGCGATTACCGCGCGAATCTGCGCAAGCGCATCCCGCTCAGCGTCCTGACGAGCGCAAGTAAAGATGGCGGCTGGCTCGCGGCAATTGCGGGAAGGTTTCGGATGGGGGCGGTTCGTGGTTCCAGTTCGCGGCGTGGCGCGGCAGCAGTGTTGGAGATTTCGCGGCATCTGGGCGGCGGAGGCGACATCGCCATCACGCCCGATGGTCCGCGCGGTCCAAACTACAGTATCGCGCCCGGCATTCTCTACCTCGCGCGCCACGCAGGCGTCAGCATTTTGCCGATGGAGGTCCAAATCAGCAGCTACTGGAAAATCGGCAAAAAGTGGGACGCACTTTGGATTCCGAAGCCATTCTCGCGAATCACTGTGACATTCCACAAAGCCCTCGAAATTGTGAATTCAGTCGAAGAGGAAACTCCGCGGCTCGACGCTGCGATGGGGGCAAAATAAAGCTTTTTTTGCGCCGCACTGCCGCAATTGGGTTGCATTTACATTTGGCGAGGGATAGTCGTGTGTGCATGACACGCGCAGCATTTCTTTCGCTTTCACTTTCGCTGTTTCTCGGTGCGTTTGCACCGGCATTCGCTCAGCAAAAAATCAGGGTTTCGTCATTCTCCACCATCCTCACGGAGATTGCGCAACAAGTCGGCGGCGATCGCGTCGCCGTGACGGCGCATGTAAAGCCCGGCGTCGATCCGCATGACTTTCAGCCAAAACCGAGCGACATGCGCGCAGTGGCCGAGGCCGACTTGGTTCTGCTCTCCGCCAAGCACATGGAAGGCTATCTTTCCCGACTCCAGGAGGCCTCGGGAGCGAAAGGAAATCTGCTGGAAGTCGGCGCATCGTTGCCTTCGCTAAAACTCACCGTCCAGCACGGCGATCACAGCCACGACGGCGAAGATCCGCACTGGTGGCACAGCGTGCGCAATATCTCACAGGCCACGAAAATCGTTCGCGATGCGCTCATTCGCGTGAGTCCTGCGGACAAGGATCTGTTTTCCGCTTCCGCATCGGCGTATCTCGCGAAGCTTGCCGCGCTGGAACAGTGGATGAAAACCAAGGTCGCCGAGTTGCCGCGGGATAAACGGAAGCTGGTGACCAATCACGATGCGTTCGGCTATTTCGCAAAAGATTACGGCTTTACCGTGATGCCGGTAAGTGGCGTCTCACAGAATGCGCAGCCCGGCTCGAAAGCGGTCTCCGAAATGATCACGGCGATCAAGAAGGCGGGAGTGAAGGCTGTCTTTTCCGAGGACGTTGCGAACCCGAAAGTGATTCAGGAAATCACGAAGGAGACCGGTGCGAAATTTGGCGGCGAGTTGCTCTCCGACGGGCTCGGACCAAAGGGGCAGACGATTGAGGCGATGTTCAGACACAACGTCGCGACGATCGTGGACGCGCTGAAGTAATGCGTGGATCACCAATCATTCGGGCCATCATGGCATTTGTCGCCCTGCTCGCGCTTGCGCCGTTGCTTGCGAAAGTCACAGCGGTCCGGGCGAGGGTCGAGGTCGTTGCGCCCGTTGCCGCTGACGCGAAAAAAGTGCGGCTTGTGCTCTCATTTACTGCGTTGCCGAAGCGCGTGACGGTCCTGCATTTGGGGCGCGAGGTGTGGACAAAAACGGACCCTTCCGCAGAAGAGGAATTGTCGCTCGATGTGCCGTGGCCCGCGCAAGGCGGAGAACTCGCATTTCGCGTCGAATGGCCTGCTGGTGCTCCGCTCGCGGCGATGCGCGCCCGGCTTACGGACCCGCTGGAAGTGGAGCTCGAGCGCTCACTTTGGGGGGCCGGGCCAACGGAAGACGTGCTGAATTTTCCATGAATAAACCGCCGGACCATGCCCTGAGAATCGCGGACCTCACCGTGAGTTATGCCCGCGTGCCCGCGTTGCACCATATCTCGTTTGAGGTCCGTTGCGGCCAGTGCATCGCGTTGCTCGGGCCTAACGGCGCAGGCAAAACGACGCTGCTAAAAACGCTCGCTGGGCTCGTTGATCGCGAAGGCGGAACCATTCATTTTCACGGTCGCGAAGTCGTCGGGGCGACGCCGGACATCGCGTATTTGCCGCAGCGCGGACAGATCGATTGGGATTTCCCCACAACGGTGCGTGGGCTCGTGGAGATGGGCCGTTACCTGCGGCTCGGATGGTATCGGAAATACGGCGGCGACGATGATCGCGCGGTGAATATGGCCATCGACGCGATGGATCTGAAAGATCTGCAAAACCGCCAAATCAGCGCGCTTAGCGGTGGCCAGCAACAGCGCACATTTCTGGCGCGGGCGCTGGCCCAGGAGGCCCATGTGCTCTTGCTCGACGAGCCGTTCACGGGCCTCGACAAGCCCAATCAGGACAACCTAAAAGCCACGCTGAAGCGGCTCCGCGAGCAGGGGAAGATGCTCCTTGTTTCGCACCATGACCTGCCAAGCGTGAGGGAGATTTTCGATCAAGTCTTGCTGCTGAACGGAGAACTAATCGGAGCTGGAAGAACAGCGGATGTTTTCACCGGCGAGAATGTGCAGCGCACTTTCCAAACCCATGTTTTTTCCGGCGTATGATTTCTGAAATGCTCCAGCACGACTTCATGCGCCGCGCATTGCTCGGTGGTTTGATCATCGGATTTACCAACGGTTTTCTCGGCGCATTCATCATCATGCGCCGCATGGCGCTGATGGCGGATGCGCTCTCGCACAGCATGTTGCCGGGGCTCGCCATCGGCTTGATGGTCGCGGGCTTGAACGCGGGCAGCCTTTTCATCGGCGGCATTAGCGCAGCGTTCTTTGTCGCCATCGGCTCGATGCTGCTGTCGCGCGGCTCGCGGCTGAAAGAAGATACGTCGCTCGCGATTCTCTACACGTTTGCATTCAGTGTTGGCGCGGTGCTTTTGCAATTCACGCCTACGCCCGTGGACCTGAAGCATTACCTTTTTGGCAATATCCTCGGGATGGGAAATGCGGACCTTTGGATCGCTTGGGGCGTCGCGCTCGTCGTTATTCCCGGACTGCTCCTGCTCCAACGTCCGCTGCTCCTCACGCTTTTCGATCCTGCCGTCGCGCGCAGTCAGGGCGTGCGCGTCGGACTGATGCACATCGTCATCGTCATCGCGAGTGTGCTGACGATGATCAGCAGCGCGCAATCCGTCGGTGTCATCCTCATGCTCGGGTTACTGGTCGGGCCTGCCGCTACGATGTATCTGCTCACGGATCGCTTCCCGGTGATGATGTGGGGCGGTGCGATACTCGGCTGCGTCGGGGCACTAGCCGGCCTCACGCTATCATATCGTTTCGAGGGGATTCCGAGCGGCGCGGCCATTGTCATCGTGCTCTTCACCATCTTTCTAGGCGCATTCTTTTTCGGCCCGCGCTACGGCCTGCTGGCAAAGCTCCGCAAAACCCGCCACATGCACGAAGAGTCGCTGGAGCGCTGGCGCCCACCCGCCGAACTCGGGAAGTAGGGGGCGAATGACGAATGACGAATGACGAAACGCAGGCGTGTTGAGGTCGCCGCACGCTTGCGTTTCGTCATTCGTCATTCGTCATTCGTCATTCGTCATTCGCATCATTTCCCCGCGCGCTTCACGCCGTCGGGCAGTTCCACGGTGCTCTTTACCGAGCCGTCTGCCTGACGTTCGTGGCGGACTTTGATGATGCCGTGTGGCGTCGGGTAGGTGCCTTCCGCCCATTTGAGTGAGCCGAGATTTGGCTCGATCGAAACGACGGCGCATCCCGGTGCGATGGGTCGGATGCCGAGCACGGTTTGGCTGAGAAATGCGGTCGGTCCGCTCGCCCAGCCGTGGCAGAAACTGTGGCGAAAGCCTTCGTAGCAATATGCGCCGAAATCGCCGTGGAGATCTTTTTTTCCAGCGGGGACCAGCTCGTCGATGCGCGATGCGTCTTTCGTCCAGGCGAGATCGAAATCCTCCCAAAATGTCGTCGCGCCGAAGTCGAGCATCGCGCTCCAGTATGTGCGGATGATGTCGAGCGCCGCATCGACTTCGCCGGCTTGGCCGAGTGCGTTCAGGACGTAGAATCCATAGAACGTGCTCACTCCAGCGGAGCCGTCCTTTTTCAAAATCGCGGCGCTAGTCTTGGAGTCGAGCATCCCGGCGAGGGCGAGCAGGGCGGTGCCGGACTTGGAGCCGTTGACTTCGGGGACGACTTTTGTTCCTCGCGCGGCGGCGGCCTCGCAGACCTTTGCGGTTTCGGTTTCACCGAGTGTGTTGAGCATTCGCGCGCCGGATTCGAGCGTCATCACGAGCAGTCCTTGCAGGCCGGCGGTCACGCCTTGTTGGTTCGGCGAACTCGGCCAGTCGAGGAAGCGCATCCCGTCGATGTGCTCGCGTCCATCTTCGCCGATGAGCCCGGCGAATTTCTTGCACAGCGCTGTGAGGTAGGGGCGCTGCGCGTCGAGATATGCGCGGTTGCCGGTGTGCAGCCACCATTGCTCGTGAATGAGAATCCACCACATCGAGTAGCTGCTGATGCCGTTCATCCACTCATTTACGGGTGTGATGTCGCGTGTGAGGTCGAGCGATTTTGTCACGGAATCATTCGCGCCAAATACTGCGGCGATAGTGCTTGTTTCGGGGTGCATGTCGCCGATCCAGACGAGGCGGTCGCGCTTCACTCCGTCCCACAGGTATTCCTGCATGTTGAGGTGGACGGTATATGCGCCGACGTCCCAAATCTGGTTGAGCCGCTCGTCGTCGCATTTGAACGAGCCGAGCCGGGGAACGTCGCGAATCTGCAACACGGCGCGGACTTGGGAGAGCGAGACGGGCAGCTTGCCGTCGAGCGCGTCGATGCGGACGAAGCGAAATCCGCTCGGTCCGTAAGTGCGCTTGCCGAGCCACGGAGTGACATCATGAAAATCGCGGACGGCGTGATCATTTTGCGCCCCGCGTTCGCCTGGTTCGCTCATGGCTTCGCTCACACTTTCGCCAAAGCGAACGCGGATCGGAGCAGGGGTCTTCGACTTTACAATGGGCGTGAAAATTTCCACGCAGCCCGCGATTTCAACGCCGAAATCGAGGACGATGCTTGCCGGTTTTCCGTCGCTCGCCGTGAGTACGCAGGGCGGCTGCGATTCTTTGAGCACGGCCTGTCCCGGCTTTCCGGCTAGCAACGAGGATGATTTGGAGACGCCCTTTTCCGACTTCCATACGATGCGGGTGGGCTGGATGAAGAAAGTTGAGAGCGGCGATTTTTCAGCGCGCACGGCGAGGGCAGCGGGCAGCCCTGATTGTTGGGCCAAAGCGGACACTGAGCTGACGAGCAGGATGGCGAAGAAACGGAGCGTGGTCATGCAAACAGATGATCAGCTCCCGCCCCGGCTGCAAGACGAGACTCACGCGCCCAGCAATGTCTTTGCGTGGGCCAGCGCGGATTCTCCTTTGCCGCCCAGCATTCGCGCGATCTCGGCGATGCGCTCTTTCTTTTCGATGCGCTGGAGCTTGGACACGGTGCGTCCGCCTTCGATGTCTTTGCTGACGACGAATTGACTGACCGCACACGCTGCGACTTGCGGGAGATGAGTGATCGCAAGAACCTGCCGCTCTTCCGCAATGGCGCGCATTTTTTCACCGACCGCGTGTGCGATTTCGCCGCCGACGTTTGCGTCGATCTCGTCGAATACGAGGAGTGAAATCGTGTCCTGCGCGGCAAGCGCGGACTTTACCGCGAGCATGACGCGGGAGATTTCGCCGCTGCTGGCGATGGCTTTTAGCGGCTTGGCGGGTTCGCCCGGATTGGGCGCGAAGACAAAGTCGATGGCTTCCGCTCCGTGGGGGCCCGGTGCCGGAAGTGCGGCGAGTGCGACGGAGAAATCGGACTTCTTAAAGCCGAGATCGCGGAGATGCGCGGTGACGGTTTTTGCGAGTTTCGGTGCGGCGGCTTTGCGTTTTTCCGAGAGCTTCGCGGCGGTGTCTCCGGAGGCTTTTCGCTGCTTTTCGATCTCGCGGCCAAGGCGTTCGATTTCCTCGCCGCGGCTCTCGATTTTGGCGAGGCGGGCGGCGGCGGTTTCGCCGAAGGAAATAACTTCCGTGATGCTGCCGCCGTATTTGCGTTTGAGCGTTTCAAACAGCGTCACGCGCTCTTCCATCCCGGCGAGTTCGCCGGGCTCGACTTCGAGATCTTCTGCGTAGTGCTGGATGCTGGAAGAGAGTTCTTCGATCTCGGCGATGCCGCGGTGGAGCGCGTCGGAAAAGCGCACCGCTGCTGGGTCCACTCGTTCGAGGTCGCGGAGGAGTCGCCCGCATTCGTTGAGCCGTGTGACGGCGCTGTCTTCGGATTCTGTGAGGCGGCCCAGCACGCCGGTCGAGAGCTCCAGAATTCTGCGGGCGTTCGATGCCACGGTGTATCGTCCGGTGATTTCCTCTTCCTCGCCGGGCTTGAGCGCAGCGTCGTTGATTTCAGAAACTTGATGCCGCAGTAAATCGAGTTCGCGTTCCATCGCGGCTTCGCTGCTGGCGAGTTCGTCGCGCTCGGCGATGAGGCGGTTCATCGCGCGAAATTGCTCGCCGTATTTGGTGTGGAGCGTCTCGGCTCCTGCGAATGAATCGAGCAAGCCGAGCTGTTTCTCGGACGAGAGCAAGGATTGATGATCGTGCGGGCCGTGGAGATCCACGAGGCCGTCGCCGAGTTCTTTCAGCACATTGAGCGTGGTCGGGCTGCCGTTGATGAACTGCCGGTTTGTGCCGCTTGTGGAAAAGACGCGCTTCAAAATGAGCTGCGCATCTTCGCATGGCTCGACGCCTTGTTCCTCCAGCCACGCGTTTGTTTTCTTCGCATCATGGACGGTAAATACCGCCTCCACGGTGCAGCTTTCCGCGCCGGCACGGATGAGCGATTTATCGGCACGCTCGCCGAGGACGAGCTTGAGCGCGCCTACGATGATGCTTTTGCCCGAGCCGGTCTCCCCGGTCACGGC
>JAYTMG010000536.1:0-5938 GCA_043728745.1 Verrucomicrobiaceae bacterium | reverse complement strand
CCAAAAGAACTTTGCTCGGTGACGGGTATTTTTTGGAAAGACGGCTGGCGCTTTTTGTGGCGGGGGCTAGGGTCTGGCGGATGACTTCTACGAGCATGGTGGAACTGCGAAAAGTGACGAAACGCTTTGGCGATTTTGTGGCTGTGGAGGATGTGTCGCTGGATATCAGGCAGGGGGAATTTATAACGCTGCTGGGGCCTTCGGGGTGCGGGAAGACGACGATCTTGCGGATGATTTCGGGCTTCGAGTTTCCTACCGAGGGGGTGGTGCTGCTGGATGGGGTGGATGTGACGGAGGTGCCGCCGTATCGGCGCAATGTGAACCAGGTTTTTCAAAGCTATGCGCTTTTTCCCCATCTCACGGTGGCGGAGAATATCGCGTTTGGGCTGAATATGAAGGGGGCGTCGAAGGGGCAGATCGCGGCGAAGGTGAAGGAGGGCATCGAGCTGGTGTCGCTGCAAGGCAAGGAGGACGATAAGCCGAGCGCGCTTTCCGGTGGGCAGCGGCAGCGGGTGGCGCTGGCGCGGGCGATCGTGTGCGAGCCAAAGGTGCTGCTTCTGGATGAGCCGTTGTCGGCGCTGGATGCGAAGTTGCGCCATGCGATGCAGTCGGAGTTGAAGCAGCTTCAGATGAGGCTGGGGATTACGTTTGTGTTTGTGACGCACGATCAAGAGGAGGCGCTGACGATGAGCGATCGAATCGCGATCGTGAATAAGGGCCGCATCGAGCAACTGGGGACGGCGGACGAGATTTATCACAGGCCGAAAACGCGGTTCGTGGCGGAGTTTATCGGGCAGGCAAATCTGATGCCGGCGCAGGTGATTGCGCGGGAAGAGGATGATGCGGTGGTGCGTCTGGCGGACGATATTACTCTGCGGGTGGATGGTGCAAATTTACCGGCGAGCGCGCTGACGGTGCTGGTGAGTTTCCGCCCGGAGAAGATCCATCTGGCGAAGAATGCGACGCCGGGTGAGAACGTTTTTGCGGCCGAGGTGGTGGACGAAGTATTCCGCGGGCAGACGGATCAACTCGGCCTGCGGACTGCGAGCGGGATGGAGTTTACCGTGGTCGTCGCGAATGAGAGCCGCTCGCAGGAGTGCTTCCACAAAGGCGATAAGCTCTTCTGCTGTCTGCACCCGGAGGACATTGTGGTGGTGCAGGAGGGGTAGGGTGGGTGTGGTGTGGTGTGATTTGTGATTTGTGATTTGTGATTTGTGATTCGTCGCAAGCGGACTGGGCTTCCACGCTTGCGACAAATCACAAATCACCAATCACGAATCACAGCTTTATCTACGCGATGATGCCCTTTACCGGGTGGCCGTGGACATCGGTGAGGCGGAACTGGCGGCCTTGGTAGCGGAAGGTGAAGGCTTCGTGGTTGATTCCGCAGAGGTGCATGATGGTGGCTTGCATGTCGTGGACGTGCACCGGGTCGCGGACAATGTTCCATGCGAATTCGTCGGTCTCGCCATAGACGGTGCCGCCGCGGACGCCGCCGCCGGCGAGGAAGACGCTGTAGGCGCGGCCAAAGTGGTCGCGTCCGTTGGGCTTGGCGGGGTCGCCCTGGCCGAATGGGGTGCGTCCGAATTCGTTGCCCCAATAGACGAGCGTGTCATCGAGAAGACCGCGCTCTTTAAGATCAGCGATGAGGGCCGCGGCGGGGACTTCGGTGTCGCGGCACTGGACTTCGAGCTGCGTGAAGAGGTTGCCGTGCTGGTCCCATCCGGCATGCATGAGTTGGACGAAGCGGACGCCGCGCTCCAGCAGCCGGCGGGCGATGAGGCAGTTGTTGGCGAAGGTTCCTTTTACCAATGCATCGGGGCCGTAGCGCTCGATGACGCTCTTGGGCTCCTTTGAGAAATCCATGAGGTCGGGGACGCTGGTCTGCATCCGGTAGGCCATTTCGTATTGCGAAATGCGGGTGTCGATCTCGGGGTCGCCGTAGTCCGCGAGGTGCTCTTCGTTGAGCGCGCGGATGTCGTCGAGCAGCGCACGGCGGGAAGTGAGGGTGGTGCCGGCGGGGCTTTCGAGATACGGCACCGGGTCGCCCGTATTGCGCAGGCGCACGCCCTGGAATCGGCTCGGGAGGAAGCCGGAGCCCCAATAGTAATCGTAGAAAAGCTGGCCGCACGTCTTGCCTTTGTCCGACGAGGTCATGACGACGTAAGCGGGGAGGTCCTGGCTCTCGCAGCCGAGACCGTATGTGAGCCACGAGCCGAGGCTGGGCCGACCTGGAACCTGCGAACCCGTCATGAAAAAGGTGACGCCGGGCGCGTGATTCACGGCTTCCGTGTGCATCGAGCGGACGAGGCAGATGTCGTCGGCGAGTTTGCCGAGATTCGGGAGCATGGAGCTGAGCTCCATTCCGCATTGGCCGTATTTCTGGAAGGGTTTGATCGGTCCGACCATCGGCCATCGCGAAGCGCCGGACGTCATCGTCGAGAGCCGCGTGGTCCCGCGGACGCTGGCGGGAATATCCTGTCCCTGCATCTTTGTGAGTGTCGGCTTCGGGTCGAAGAGATCGACGTGCGAGCACCCGCCGCCCTGCCACAGACAGACGACGCGTTTTGCCTTCGGTGCAAAATGCGGAAGGCCGGGAAGTGTCTCGGCTGCGGTGCCGTTTCCGCTAAGCAACGAGGCCAGCGCCGCGCCGCCGATTCCTTGTGCTGCGCGTCCGAAGAATTGCCGGCGGGTGACGCGGTCGATGTTGGTTTGAAAGTCAGGGTTCATTCGCGTGTGAGTGCTTGGTCGAGATTGAGAATGGCGAGGCACACAGCGCTCATGGCAGCGTGCTCGGCGGGGTTGAGTTTTTCCGCGCGCGGTGCGGTGCCGATGGCGACTGCTGCGGCTGCGGCTTTCGTGTCCTGCGTGTAGAAGACGAGTTGCTTTTCGTATGCGCGCTGGAGAATGGCGAGTTGCTCAGGCTTTGGCACGCGACCGAGCACGCGGCGAAATGCCCACGTTGCCCGTGCGGCGGGATCGGGCGCGCTTTCCATCGCGTGTTGCGCGAGAACGCGTGAGGCCTCGGCCCACGTTGGGTCGTTCAGCGTGGTGAGTGCGTGGAGCGGCGTGGAGGTGGTGCCGCCGCGCACTTTACAGACTTGCCGTGTTGATGCGTCGAACATGTTCACGGGGCCAATGGTGCGCCGCCAGAATGTGTAAATGCTGCGCCGGTAGAGGTCGCCGCCTTTCGAGCCCGGATACGTAAAATCGCGCTCCTTCGTAATGCCGAGCGTCTCCCACACTTCGCCCGGCTGATAAGGATAAACCGGCTTGCCGCTCATGCGCAGATCGAGCAGTCCGCTCGCGGCGAGCGCGACATCGCGGAGGACGATCGACGGCGAGCGGAACCGCGAGGCGCGTGCAAAGAGCCGGTTCTCGGGATCGCGGGCGACGAGTTCCTTCGAGACGCGGCTGCTTTGACGATACGTCCCGCTGTTTACGATGAGCCGGACCATGTGTTTCTGGCTCCAGCCCTTTTCACGAAACTCGACGGAGAGCCAGTCGAGCAGCGGTTGATGAATCGGAACTTCGCTTTGCACCCCGAGGTCTTCGACGGTCTTCACGATGCCCACGCCGAAGAAATATTGCCACATGCGGTTCATCTGCACGCGGGCGGTCAGCGGATGTTCCGGCTGGAAAAGCCAGCGCGCAAACCCGAGCCGGTTGCGCGGCGCATCGGCGGGCATCGGCGCGAGAAACGCGGGCGTGCTCATCGTCACTTCGTCCTTTGGCTGGAGGTATTCGCCGCGATTCAGGATGTGCGATTTTCTCGGCTTCGCATCGCTCATGACCATCACGCGCGGCAGACTTTGCTTGAGGTCATTCATCGCCTTGTCGGCGGCTTTTGTCTTTTCGCGAGCGGCGACGAGCGCGGCGGGCGCGGCGTTTTTGGAAACGTAGTCGCGGAGCTTTTTCGCCTCGTCTTTCGAGCGCTCCGGCTTCTTCACGATCGCAGCGATTTCGTCGGGCAGCGCCTTGCGCGATGCGGGCTGCGACGCACCGGTCGATGCGATGCGAAACCGCCCGAACGTGTGCTGCTTGTTCGCCGACTGAAACTCGAAGGTGAGCTCCACTTTTCCATCCGCAGGCGTGGCAATCGGAGCGGCGCATTGCACGATGAGGATGTATGGCTTCGTGGTCTCGGGGAAAAATGCCCACGCGGTATTCGGGTCGTCGTCGATGACTCCCTGCGGCGAAAATCCGGCCTGCGAATACGTGGCGCTCGCAGCGTTCAGCTTCACTTCCGCGCCGCCTGCTTTTACCCGGAGCTTTGTGAGCACGGCGTTCCCGCTGTCTCCGCGGCCCGCGCCCTTCTTCGGCAGGCGGCGGTCCGGGATGGTCTCGATGCGAAAGCCCGTGATCGGCACGCTGCCCTTGGGGAGCGTGATTGTGTAGTTCGATTTATCCGGGCTCGGGCCGTCGGCGAAGATCGACTGGTCGTCGAGCACGCTCAGAACAGCATCGCCCGTGGCGGTCATCGACTGCGGCGTGACGACGGCCCACTCCACCGGCTTATCGTCGAGGAGGTCTTTCTCCGCAGCCTCGTACGCAGCCGCAGTTTCGGGCGATTTCTCAGCCGCGCTCTCCGCTTTCTTCGCTTCGGCAACGGCGGCTTCCCTCGATTTGAGCTTCGCCTTTTCCTCGTCCGTGCCGACCGTGATCGAAGGATCCGCGATGCGATACTGTCCGCCGCCGGACGGCGTGCCGGACTCGGGCACATTGTTAAACATCGCCATCATCGAGTAATAATCGCGCTGCGTGATCGGATCGTATTTGTGGTCGTGGCATTGCGCGCACGCCATCGTGAGGCCGAGCCAGTTCGTCGCCGTCGTATCCATGCGGTCAAACAGGATCACGTTGCGCTGTTCTTCGGGAATCGCGCCGCCCTCGCCGTTGAGCAAATGGTTCCGATTAAACGCCGTCGCGACGAGCTGTTCCTCCGTGGGGTTCGGAAGCAAATCGCCCGCAAGTTGTTCGATGCTGAATTGATCGAACGGCATGTCCGCATTGAGCGCCTTCACCACCCAATCGCGCCAAAAATACTGATGCGTGTCGCCGTCCTGCTGAAAGCCGTTGCTGTCCGCATAGCGCGCGGCGTCGAGCCACGGGAGAGACATCCGTTCGCCATAGTGCGGCGACGCAAGCAGTCGCTCGACGACCTTTTCATAAGCATCCGGCGACGTATCGGCGACAAAAGCGTCCACTTCCTCCGGCTTTGGCGGGAGCCCAACGAGGTCGAGCGACAGCCTCCGAATGAGCGTCTGTCGGCTCGCTTCCGGCGATGGCTGCAAACCCGTTGCATCCAGCTTTTGTAAAACGAGTGCGTCGATAGGATTGCGCGCCCAAGCCGGGTTCTTCACCTCCAGTGCCTGCGGGTGGACGGGCGGCACGTAGGCCCAATGCTGCGAATAATTCGCGCCCTCGCTGATCCACCGCTTCAGCGTTTCCTTCTGCGCAGGCGAAAGGCGGCGGTTCGACTTCGGCGGCGGCATGAGGTCGTCGCGGTCGTCGGTATTGATGCGCGTGATGAGCTCACTCGCGTCCGCATTTCCCGGAATAAAAGCCTTCAGCTTCAGCGCCACTTCGCGCACGTCCAGACGCAGATCGGCCTCGCGTTTGTTCGGGTCCTGCCCGTGGCAGTAAAAACAGTTTTCCGAGAGAATAGGCCGGACATCACGATTGAAGTCCACAGGCGCGGCATGAACCGACGCGGAAATCGCGATGAAGAAAAGAGCGGCTGATTGTCTAGTCACTCCGCATCAACCCGCAGCAAGCGCGTCGCATTAGCCGCCAATCCAGTCGATGAATCCTCCCGCTCCCGGGTTGCCGTCCAGCGGACTCCGTTGAAAGAACGAAGAATTATTTCGGCGATTTGGGTGCGGCGTGATTAACTCGCCGGACAAATATGGCCAAACGCATTTCCCGAAAAGACATG
>JAYTMG010000535.1:0-5426 GCA_043728745.1 Verrucomicrobiaceae bacterium | reverse complement strand
GTGTTCGTGAGGGGCTTTTGAATGAAGAGGTGCTTGCCGTGCTGGAGCGCGTGCATCGCGGCAGGGTAATGCGCGTGGTCTGGCGTGCTGATGGTCACTGCTTCGATGCTCTTCACTTCGTCCAGCATCTTGCGGAAGTCCGTGTATGCCTTCGCGTTCGGATATTTAGCCTGCGCTTTAGCGAGGCTGTTTGCGTCCACGTCGCAGATGGCGACCATTTCATTGCCCTCGGCAGCGGCGGAAGCATCGCTCTCGCCTTTGCCGGCGACGCCGATAGCGGCAAGGCCGATTTTTTTAGTCGCACCTTGGGCGCGAAGGTAGTTCGGGAAAGCGCTGGCAGCAGTGATGCCTGCGATTCCGCGAAGGAATGAACGACGGGTTGTTCGTGGGATATAGATCATAATGGTTGTTAGATGAGATGCCTTTTCGGCGAGGGATGTATCCGCAGGCATCAGGGAAATTAGCGAGGGATTTTCGGGATGAGGATTTTGTGAACGGGAAGCCGCCGGAATTCTTCTAGGGACCGTGCATCCGCAAGTGAAAATCCCGTTCCGCCCGTGAAAAATCGGGCTTGCGAGTAACTCAGACTCATCAGATTTACAAAAAACTTTCTCTCCTCTCTTCGCGCTGAAAGCCTTTGCTTACCTTGATTTGCCAGCCATACCGCTAAATGTTGTGTCAACGTGATGAAAATATTTGTTGACCCGTCTATTCCTTGTGGCTACTCCCACCGCCCCAGAGTGATGTTTATACCCGACTCTGCAACTACTGACTCCCAAATGAATTTTCCATCTACCGCCTGCTGCGGACGAAAGGGGGTGTCCCAGAATGGCTGCTAAAAAAGCTCCTGCAAAAAAAGCCGCGCCTGCTAAGAAGGCTGCTGCTCCTGCAAAGAAAGCCGCGCCGAAGAAAAAGGCCGCTGCTAAACCTGCTGCAAAATCCGCCGCGAAACCCGCTGCGAAGAAACCTGCTGCAAAGAAGAAGTAAGGCTTAATTGCCCGAACCAAATTACATGGGAGGCGAATCGTAAGATTCGCCTCCCATTTATTTGTACGCAAAACCGTCATCGCGTGGGGGAGGCATGAACTCACCGTGAATGCCGGAGGCTCCGCAAGGCTAGTGGCTCGTCGGTAGTGAACGGTGGGTTTCCTCGCATGCAACTAATCACATTTCACCAAGCGCCAACAACGGGTTCCAACCGCTTGACGCCGTCAATTTACGACGGGCGAACCACTAGCTTTTCTACAGATTTGTAGGTTTGGGGCCAATCGAAGCCGTCGGAATGAAGATCGGCTCCGTGGTTTTGCTTTTGCAATCGGACTCGCCACGGGCGAGGGCGTTGACCCATTGCAGGACCCTTTTTACATGGGGATGCACGGGCCATTGGAAGTGGGCGAGCGCGGGGCGGTAAAATGCTTGAATCGGGTCGGGCAGGATGTTCACCACAGACACATCGTCCGGCACTCGCAGTCCTCGCTCGGCGAGAAAGACGAGGACAGGGCCGACGAACTCTGGATCCATGACTAATAGTGCGGTCGGGCGGGTGGTGTGAAATAGCGCCTTCAGCACGGCGTTTAGCCCTTCAGGAGTGTGTTCCCAGTCAGGGAGATTGTAGTGCGGGTCGGCGCGGATGCCGTGGTGCTTTAAGCGATCCACGAAGACCTGAGCGGACAAATTGAGCTTTGGCAGACGCCATATCGGAGGGCAAATCAGCACGATGCTGCGGTGCTTGTGCTCGACAAGAAGATCCACACATTCGCGCATAGGCACAGCTAGATCGGACCGCGAGCCTGCAAGCTGCAACCCGATGGCTTGGCCGCCGAGAGCGAAGACGGGAACGGCACCAGCGGAGGCCATCTCCAGCACTTCGCGTTTTACCGAATTGCGATCCAGGCATCCGCCTGACACTCCGCCATGCAGCGCTGGACACGATCTACTCGGTCATTCAGTTGCTGTACTGACTTGGGCGCAATGAAGCACACATGCCCCGCAGCCTCGACGGCCTGACGGATGGAGAAGACCAGTTCGTGGCTGTGCACATTGTCTTTCTCCATGGGGGAGGCCAGCAAGATGCCCACGCGGAGCACGCGGCGACGATCGATGCCCGTCGGGACGGCAAGTGTGCGGCTCCGGCCTGCGCCGCCGTTGGCGATGATGCCTTCTTGCTCCAGCAGCCGCAAAGCAGCACGCACTGCATCGCGCGAAACTCCCAGTTCCTTGGCGAGGAGTCCGACACCCGGCAGCTTGCCGGACCAGCGCCCGGACCGAAAGCCCTCTCGCAAGTGCTGGGCGGTATGTTCGCTCACGTTGGGACGGCGGATTGGCTGCATTGAATTTGGGTCGAAAAACTGGCCGAGCTTTTCGGCCAGTTGCGCGCAAAAGTCAAGTTGGCTGCAAGAGTCCATTCGGCCATTGGTGCGGAATGTTCAAAACACTTTCCGTCATTCTTACCCTCGTCTCGCTGCCTGCATTTTCGCAACTTGCGGAGCAGGATAAAGCGAAAGTCGCTGCTGCCCGCGCCATCCTCGATAGCTGGCAGGCAAAGGCTCCTGAGCGCGCGGAGCGCAAGTTGCACATCGTTTATTGGACGCCCGCCGACCGCGAACCCGCGCCGCAGTATCGCGAGCGGCTCTCGAAAATCCTTGCCGACATCCAGAGTTTTTACGGGCGGGAAATGGAGCGCGTCGGGTTCGGCCCGCGCACGCTCCGCCTCGATCCGGCGGCGGATGGACTCGTCCGCATTCACCTCGTTCGTGGCAAAAATCCTTACGCACAATACGGCAGGAAAAGCGGCAATGACATCCGGGGCGAGTGCATCACCACGCTGCGCGAGGCTGGCATCGATCCGAAAAAGGAAACCGTTGTCATTTTCTGCAACATGGCAAACTGGGACGCGGAGAAGCGCGTCATCAGCCAGAACAGTCCGTATTACGCGGGCGGTTCGATCACGAGTGGCACCGCGTGGCAGGTGGACTCGCCGATCCTGAGCCTCGACTCGCTGACGGACAATGGCGGGCATGTCCAAGATGGGGAATACGGACGCATTTCGCTCGGGCGCTACAACTCCACTTTCATCGGCGGCATCGCCCACGAAGTCGGCCACGCGCTGAGTCTGCCGCATTGCAAGGCGAGGCCCGATGAGGCCGCGGCCTTCGGCACCGCACTCATGGGCTCCGGCAATCGCACCTACGGCGAAGACCGGCGCAACGACGGGCGCGGCACTTTTCTCACGCTCGGCGAAGCCTTCCGCCTCGCTGGCCATCCGATGTTTTCCGGCTCCGTGAAAGGCATGGGCGACAAGCCCACGGTGCAGCCCACGGACATCCGCATGGAGCCTAGCGGGAAAGGTTTCGTCCTCTCCGGTCGCGCCGTCGCCGAGCCGCCCGTCTATGGCGTGATCGCCTACCTAGACCCCGAAGGCGGGAGCGACTACGACGCCACCACTGCGACCGCCGTGCCGGATGCGGAAGGGCGTTTCTCCATCGACTGTCAGGCGCTCAAAGCGGGCAAGGCGGGCGAGCTGCGCATCACGTATTTGCAGGCCAACGGAGTGCCCTCCGGCAACCTCTCGGACACGCCATTTCGCTATCCGTATCTCGTGGGAAAAGACGGCACAGCCGACATCACCACCGCCCGGACGAAGCTGCTCTTTGCGCCCCTCATCGAGGCGGTAAACGCAAAAAAAGCGGACGCCGCCCGCCAGTTCCTCGCCGCGCCCGCCGTCGCCAGCGATGCACGGCTGAAAGAGATCGCGCAGCGGTTTGTCGCCACGCTCGCGCCGAAACTCATCGCCCCCGCCGACGTGCCGCCTGTCACGAAGACCGTGCCCCTTTCCGATCTCAAAGCAGTGCGCGAAGAAACCGGCTACGGAGCCGCCGTCCGCGACCGTCTGCCAGAGCCGAGCGGCCTGCTCATCGCCGGCGGGAACCTTTATGCACACGGCTTCTACGCCCACGCGGCATCCACGCACGAATGGCAACTCGACGGGACTTGGCGCGCTCTCTCCGGCACGGCTGGCATCGCCGATGGTGCGGATGGCAGCGTGCAGGCCGTCATCGAAGGCGACGGCAAAGTGTTGTGGCAATCCAGCACCTTCAAATCCGGCGCCACCGCAGCGTTCGATGTGAAGCTCGAAGGAGTGAAACAACTCGTCCTAAAAGTGACCGACGCAGGCGACGGCAAACGCTCGGACTGGGGCGTCTGGCTGGAGCCAATCCTTTCCCGCTAAACGCTATATTTTTAAAAACTACAAACTACATGAAATCATCAACTGCATCCATCGGACTACTAGCCATCGTGTGCCTCGGCACGCTGTCTCACGCCGAACCAACACCGGCAACCCAAGCTCCAGTCGCGAAAACGACCGGATTTCAAGTCGGCTCGCCCGCGCCAGCCGTAAAGTTCGGCACGTTCTTCAAAGGGGACGAAATTACAGAGCTCGACCCCACCAAAAGCTACCTCATCGAATGCTGGGCGACTTGGTGCGGCCCCTGCATCGCCGCCTTTCCTCACCTCACGGAGATCGCCAAAGCGACCGTCGGAAAAGTCACCGTGATCGGCGTGTGCGTTTCGGACAAAAAGACCGATGCAGAGCTTCAGACCTTCGTGAATAAACAGGGCGCAAAGATGGGCTACAGCGTCACGGTCGATACCCACGAGGTGATCAGCAAAGATTGGCTGAATGCGGTGGGAGCCCGTGGAATCCCCCACGGTTTCCTCGTTGTAAAAGGGCGGCTCGCGTGGAGCGGTCATCCCGGCGATCTCAAGCCGGAAACCGTCCTCGACTACGTGGAAGGCAAAATCAACATCGACGAAAAAGCGATGGCAGAATCCGCTCGAAAGACTCTCGAAAAAGAAATCGAGGCCAGAGTTTTCAAAAAGTTCGACAAGAGCGATCTCAAAGGCGCTGTCGCCGAAGCGCAAGCCCTGATCAAAGAGAAGCCAGCGGCGGCCGAGTTTGTCAGCTCTACGACGAACCGGAAGCTCAAGGACGAGATTCAATGGATCCAGTTCCTAATCCTCTGCGATGAGAAGCCCGCCGATGCAGTGAAGCACACCTGCGCGGAGCGAGACGACTTTCAGTTCGCATATCACGCGCATCACCTGAAACTGAAAAATCTTTCTCCCGAATCCATTTCCACGCTGGACGCTTCGATAGCCAAGCGACTTGCCGCGTATGCGGAGAAAGGCATTGATGATAACACCAAGCGGTCTCTCATCGTTTGGCAGGCCAAGATGTTACTCGCCCAAGGAAAACCAGCAGACGCCGCGAAGCGGATGGAAGCTGTGGTGAATTTTGTGATCGCAGTCAAGAAAGACCCCTTTTTCTGTCGTGGTGCGATCAAAACTAGAAAGCACTGTGCGATCAAAAGTAGAAAAGTGATGGGGTGAACAAAAAATCCCTTGGCGCGACCGAAGGTAGGCGC
>JAYTMG010000534.1:0-33821 GCA_043728745.1 Verrucomicrobiaceae bacterium | reverse complement strand
TGAACATGCTGTTGCACGGGGTGAAGGACACGGAGTTCGAGATATTCCACGGCGACACCCTGCTCAACGAGTGGGACATGATGCGCGAGGCAAACCCGGCGAAGAAGCCGAGCTTCGACGCCATCGTCGCCAACCCGCCCTTCAGCTACCGCTGGGAGCCCACCGATGCCCTGGGTGACGACGTGCGCTTCAAAAGCCACGGCCTCGCCCCCAAGTCCGCCGCCGATTTCGCCTTCCTGCTGCACGGCTTCCACTTCCTCAAAGACGAAGGCGTGATGGCGATCATCCTGCCTCATGGCGTGCTCTTCCGTGGCGGTGCCGAGGAACGCATCCGCACCAAGCTGCTCAAGGACGGCCACATTGATACCGTCATCGGCCTGCCCGCGAACCTCTTCTACTCCACCGGCATCCCGGTCTGCATCCTCGTGCTCAAGAAATGCAAGAAGCCCGACGACGTGCTCTTCATCAACGCCGCCGAGCACTTCGTGAAAGGCAAACGCCAGAACCAACTGAGCGAGGAGCATATCGCGAAGATCATCGAAACCTACCAGAACCGCACGGAAGCGCCCCGCTACTCCCGCCGCGTGGAGATGGACGAGATTGCGAAGAACGACTTCAACCTGAACATCTCCCGCTACATCAGCACGGCAGTTTCCGAGTCCGAGATCGACTTGGAGGCGACTCATGGCGAGTTGATGGAAATCGAGAAGGCAATCCGGGCGGCGACGCTGAAACACAATGCGTTCCTGAGAGAGTTGAGCAAGCCCCTCTTGCCATAAGCCCGCCCCTGATTCCTCACTTGCCGCGCTCACGCCGATGCGCGCGCAGGACGAGAGGGACATCCTCTATCATGATCTCGGCGAACCTTTTGATGAGTGGTGGTTACTTGATCAATCTATCGCGGTGACTGTGGCGTTGACTTGAGACAAGCGGCGGCGTGCAAAGAATTTCCGGATTTCTTCCGTCCACAGCACGCTGCTGGCGACGGCACCGATGAGAAAAAAGTGCGCAACATCGATCGGATGCGTGTGGAAGAGCTTGTTCATCGGAGCGGTGTAAACGACGGCAAGCTGGAGCAAATTTGCGAGCAGGAGACCGCCGAGAAGCCAGCGGTTTTTGAGCAGTCCGAGGCGCAGTGATGAACGCGTGGCACTTTCGCAGTTGAGAACATTGAACCATTGGCACACGGCGAGCAGCGTGAATGTCTCCGTCTGCACCACGACGAACGGCGCGCCCGTGGAAAGCCGCCAGATAAAGTAGCCAAGGGTCGCCGTGACGGAAGTCGGCACCATTACAGCCATACGGCGCAGCATGGTTCTGCTGATGAGGGGCTCGCTGGTGAGGACGGGCTTGCGCTGCATCTCGTCACCCTCGGGGCCTTCCATCACGAGATTCAGCGTGAGCGTGCCTTCGGTGACGAGATTGATCCAAAGAATCTGCACTGCTGCCAATGGCAGCGGATAGCCCAATAACAATGCGCCGAGCAGGATGGCGACTTCATCGATCGACGTGGCGAAGAGGAAAAGGATGAGCTTCTGGATGTTGCCATAGACGAGCCTTCCTTGCTCCACCGCCTTCACGATCGTTGCGAAGTTATCGTCGGTGATGACGATTTTCGCGGCGCCTTTTGCGACTTCAGTGCCGGTGATGCCCATGGCCACGCCGACATCTGCGCGGGCAAGCGCGGGCGCGTCATTCACTCCATCGCCGGTCATCGCGACGACATTTCCCTGCGACTGAAGCGCCTCGACGATTCGGAGCTTTTGCGCGGGATGCACTCGTGCAAAAACAGCGATGCGGTCGATGTCGGCCACGAGCGCCGTCGCAGACATCGCCTCCAACTCTCGGCCATCCACGGCCAAGTCGCCGTCGCGCGCCATCCCCAACATGCGGGCAATCGCGAGGCCCGTGGCTTTGTGGTCGCCTGTCACCATCACGGGCCGGATGCCCGCAGCCCGGCACTCGGCGACGGCAATTTTCACCTCATCGCGCGGCGGGTCCATTTGGCCGATGAGACCGAGAAACACCGCGCGCCCTTTGAATTGATCAAATCCTGCGTCTTCATCGATCTCCGCTTCATCCACCATCGCGACGGCCAGAACTCGCAATGCTTGGAGCGCCATCTGCTCCGCTGCGTCGAGACTCTTCTGACGCGCATCGGCATCGAACGCCTGAACCGAATCGCCGTGCCGCGCGTGACCGCAAAGCGGGAGCAACATCTCCGGTGCGCCTTTGATGAAAACGCGATTGGGGTTGTGCGTGTGGCCATGCTGCGTGGCCATGAGCTTCGTCGTTGCGTCGAACGGAATCTCTGCGCGCCGCGGCCATTCGTGAGCAATGTGCGCATGTTCGATGCAGCCCTTGAGCGCCACGGTGAGCAGCGCGGATTCTGTCGGATCGCCGAGCGCGCGCCACCGCGATTCCTCGGCGGTTGGCGGCACTAGTTGCGAATCGTTGCACAGCGCAACGGCCTCCAGAACGAGGCGCAGCGCAGGATCGCTCGCGGGCGCAAGCTCGCGTCCATCACACGAAAGCGTCCCTTCCGGCGCATATCCAGAGCCGGAGACCTCCACCTTGCGAGCATCGGGCAGCCACAACTCGGTGACGGTCATTTCGTTCTTCGTGAGCGTGCCGGTCTTGTCTGAGCAGATGATATTCGTGGAGCCCAGCGTCTCCACAGCCGCGAGCCTTCGCACGATCGCACCGCGTCCCGACATGCGCTGCATTCCGACGGCCAAAGCGATCGTCAGCGCCACTGGCAATCCCTCCGGCACGAGCGAAACCATCTGGCTGATTGCCACCATCACGATATCCACGAGCGGCATCCCCCGCACCATTCCTGCGGCGATCACGACCGCGACGAGCACGATGGACGCCATCGCCAACTGACGGCCGAATTGCTCCATCCGAAGTTCGAGTGGCGTCTTTGGCTCCACAGCAGCGGTGGTCATTTTAGCGATGTTGCCCACCTCGGTGGACTGACCCGTAGCCACGACCAGCGCTCGACCGCGTCCGGCGGTGATGTGTGTGCCGGAGAAAATCATGTTCAACCGATCCGCGAGCATTGTGTCCTCCGGCAGAGGCTCAACGTTTTTGGCAACAGGTAACGATTCGCCGGTGAGTGCAGCCTCCGCCGCCTCCAACGCTGCCGCCTCAATCAGCCGCGCATCAGCACCCACCGCGTCTCCGGCGGAAAGCAGCATGACATCACCCGGCACGAGATTTCCCGCTTCGACCTTTTCCTCTTTTCCATCCCGCACGACCCGCACATGCAGCGAGGACAATTTGCGAAGGGACGCCATCGAGCGCTCGGCCCGTCCTTCCTGAAACGTGCCGATGATCGAATTGACGAGCACGACGATGAGAATCACCAGCGCGTCCTCATGCTTGCCGAGTGCAAACGCGAGAGCTGCCGCCGCGAAGAGAATGTAAATGAGAGGACTCGCAAACTGCCTCAGAAACATGCGCCACAACGGCTTCGTTTGCTCTTCCGGCAGCGTGTTCGCACCATACTGCGCGAGGCGGCGCGAGGCTTCGTCTTGCGAAAGCCCACGGTCTGCGGAGCTGCCAAGTTGAGTGCAGACCTCCGCAGCGGGAAGTTTGTGCCAAGGCTGAGGTGTCGGGTTTTCCATTGTGAGATTCTGGATCAGGGAGTGGCTTTCATGGGTTCAAAATCAAAGCTTCACCCGCCGCAACCGCAGGGCGTTACTGATGACCGATACGGAGCTAAGGCTCATCGCTGCACCCGCGATGATCGGGCTGAGAAGCACGCCGAAAAACGGATAGAGCACGCCCGCCGCGATCGGGATTCCGAGCGCGTTGTAGAGAAATGCGAAAACAAGATTTTGCCGGATGTTGCTCATCGTTGCGCGGCTGAGGCGGATGGCCTGGGCGATTCCACGGAGGTCGCCTTTTACTAAAGTGATGCCTGCGCTCTGCATCGCGACGTCCGTGCCCGTGCCCATCGCGATGCCGACTTCGGCTTCGCTGAGCGCGGGTGCGTCGTTGATTCCATCGCCGGCCATCGCGACGTGCTTCCCTTCGCTGTGCAGCTTTTTGACATGCGCTACTTTTCCTGCGGGCTCGATCTCGGCTTCCACGGAATCGAGCCCGAGCTGCGTAGCCACTGCGGCGGCGGTGCGACGGTTATCGCCGGTGAGCATGACGAGTTTCAATCCGAGCTCGTGAAGCTGCGCGATGGCCTCGGCGGTAGTGGATTTGATCGGATCGGCGACGGCAAGAATGCCGGCTGGCTTGCCGTCGATGGCGACGAACATCGCGGTCTTTCCCGCTTCCTGAAGTTTCATCGCGGATGCTTCGAGCGAGTCGATTCCGCCAATCTTTTCACTGCGAAGAAAGTCCGGCTTCCCGACCATCACCACTCGGCCCGAGATCGTGCCGACGACGCCACCCGCAGTCACAGACCGAAAGTCTTTCACGGATTCCAGCGTGATGCCTTGGTCCTTCGCGCCGCGCACAATTGCGGCGGCGAGCGGGTGTTCGCTGCTCTGCTCCAGCGACGCGGAGAGGCGCAGGAACTCGTTGGTAGCGAGTCCCTCGACAGGCAGAATGTCCATGAGCTTCGGCTTGCCCTCGGTAAGTGTGCCGGTCTTGTCCACGACGAGTGTGTCCACTTTTTCCAGTCGCTCCAGCGCCTCGGCGTTCTTCACGAGCACGCCTTCCTGCGCGCCGCGTCCGACGCCGACCATGATGGACATGGGCGTGGCCAGACCCAGCGCGCACGGACACGCGATGATGAGCACCGCCACGGCGTTCACGATGGCATACGCGAGCTTCGGCTCCGGCCCGAGCCACATCCACATGGCAAAGGTGAGCACCGACACGGCGAGCACCACCGGCACGAAAATACCCGCGACTTTGTCCGCTAGTCCTTGAATCGGCGCGCGACTGCGCTGGGCCTCTGCCACCATCGTCACGATTTGTCCGAGCAGCGTATCGCTCCCGACTCGCTCGGCGCGCATCACGAAACTGCCGGGGCCATTCACGGTGCCGCCGGTCACTTTGTCGCCGACGGCTTTTTCTACCGGGAGCGGTTCGCCCGTGATCATGGATTCCTCCACGCTGGAGTGCCCTTCGAGCACCACGCCGTCCACGGGCACTTTGTCGCCGGGCACCACGCGCAGTGTGTCACCGACTTTCACTTGATCGAGCGGCACGACTTGATCTCCGCCCGGCGCGACCTGGCGCGCGGTGGGTGGCGCGAGATTGAGCAACGCTTTGATCGCGCTGCCTGTTCGACTGCGGGCCCGGAGTTCCAGCACCTGCCCGAGCAGCACCAGCACGATGATCACGGCGGCGGCCTCAAAGTAGATCGCGACCTTGCCGTGATGCTGCATCGAGTGCGGGAAAAGCCCCGGCGCAAGCATCGCCACGGCGCTGAAAATAAACGCCGCGCCGACACCGATGGCGATCAGCGTGAACATGTTCCAATGCCGCGAGAGGACCGAGCGCCATCCGCGCCGGAAGAACGGCCAGCCCGCCCACCCGACGACCGGAGCCGTCAGCGCAAATTGGACCCAACGCGATGCGTGACTGTCCGCCCACGCTTGGTTCGCGAGCGCCGGAACTAAATGTGACATCGCGAGAAAAAAGACGGGCAGCGTGAACGCCGCGCCGATCCAAAAGCGGCGAGTCATGTCGCGAAGCTCAGCATTTTCGTCCTCATCGGCACTCGCCGCGATCGGTTCGAGAGCCATGCCGCACTTCGGGCAATCGCCGGGATGATCCTGCTGCACCTCAGGGTGCATCGGGCATGTATAAATGGTTTTCCCCGCCACCCGCGCCGGATTCCGTTCCAGCGCCATGCCGCATTTCGGACAATCACCCGGCTTATCCGACTCCGCGCCGGGGCACATCGGGCAAAAGTATTTCGAGGCAGGCGAAGGCTCCACTTTCGTCTCGCGGTGTTCGTGCTCCTTGTGCCCGCCGCAACAACTGCCGCCGGTTTTCGCGGGCGCAGTTTGGGAGAGAAACGTCTTCCGGCAGTGCTCGCTGCAAAAGTAAAACGTCTTCCCGTTGCGCTCGGCGTGGAGCGCGGTGGCCTCATCCACGGTCATTTCGCAAATCGGGTCTTTGGTCATATCAAATTGCCTTCCTGACCTGAATGCTACTCACGGCTTCGATTTCCTCCGAGTGATCTTTTGGATGGCGAGCTTCTCGGGACCGATGGCTTTTTCTTCCTGGTCACCGAGGATCAACAACTCTTTCGTCTTGGCAGGAAGTCTTTCAAACTCCTTTGAATCTCGTCCGACATCCTTCGTGGGCTTCTGTGCTTTTGGTTTCATGGTGTTTTTGTAAAACGAGTATCACGGTAAATTGACGGACGCGGAGCGCTTGCTGGTGTCAGTGCGGGAGATGCCGTTCGAACAGGACATGGCCGGGTCGTGGACTTGGATATTTTTCATGGTGTGTAAGATTTTCGAGATGCCAGCAGATCTATTCGTGTCTGCTTGCGTGTCCGCTCGTATGGAGTTCGTCGATATAGTAAACGCCGTTTGACTGCCGTGATACTGACCAGCAATTGGCCGAAGCTTACCGCGCGTTGCTTGCTGTGGGAATCAACACCGTGGTCATCCACAGGTCCGTACGAGGTCTCGCCCTACGGACTGACTGCAAGGTGCGATGTCACGGCTTCGCTTCCGCCAACGGTGCAGGCTCACGAACGAAAAAGCCAATCCCGCCAATGGATTGAAACTCCGCGATCGTCGTGATTCCTTCCGCTACTTTGGCGAGGTCGTCTTTGAGCAGTGACAGGGGCCCGCATTCGCGCATCTGACGGCGCAAAGTTCGTTCGTCTCCGTGAGCGAGGATGAGGTCGGCATCTTGTTCGCGGAGGCGATGAATCTCGAAGACACCAATGCGTCCGTGGTAGCCGCTGCCGCCGCACTCCGTGCAACCGTTGGCGTGCCAGGTCTTGTCGGGGACGGGACATCCGCAGAGCTCAAGCCACTGCGCTTCATCGGAATTGGGCGGCTCCGAACGGCGGCACGAGAGACAAAGTCGGCGGACGAGTCGCTGAGCAAGAAGGAGATCGACGCTCGCCGCGATCTCATGGTCGGCGAGGCCGAAATGGCGCAGGACGCTGAGAGTTCCGGCGGCGTCGCGCGCGTGCAGCGTGCTGAGAAAGACATGTCCGCTGTCAGCGGCATCCAACGCCGCGTGTGCAGAAGCGGCATCGCGCATTTCGCCGAGGACCAAAACATCCGGGTCCAATCGGAGTACGCCCTTCACGCCCTCGCCATACGTGAGCCCCTTGCGTGCGTTGACCTGAAGCTGTGTGACCCCATCGAGCACAAATTCCACGGGATCTTCGATACTCACGATCGAGCGGCCAGCACGCACAAGCTCACTCATCATGGCGTAAAGTGTGGTCGTTTTACCGGCGCCGGTTGGTCCGCTGATGAGGACCATCCCGCGCACATCGCGTAGCGCGCTGGTGAGCATGTCATGGTCCGGGATGCTCAGCCCGAGCTGATCCAGCGATGGTCGCGAAAAAACATGCGGAAGCAGGCGGACAGCGAGCTTTTCCCCACCCACACCGGGACCGGTGGCGACGCGCACGGAGACTTCTCCGTCCGCGACCGGAATCGTGGCCCGCCCATCCTGCGGGCGCAGCGTGAATGAAGGCTCGATGTCAGCGTGGGTCTTAAATACCCGCAGAAGATGCACACCGCGATCACGCGGAAGCATCAACGCATCTACCATCACCCCGTCGATACGAAAACGTACGCGGTAATCCTCGCCCGACGGATCGAGGTGAATGTCGGAAGCCCGTTCCCGCACAGCGTCTTCCAAAACGGCAGTCGCCAGCAAAATGGTGTTTGTCGGATCGTCCCCCTCGACGGGCTGTTGAAGTCGCTTGCTGAGAAGTCTCGCGCGACTCGGCTGCTGGGCTCGATGTGTTTCAGGATTCATGGCGTGTGAACGGTTATGATTCTTGTCAACGGATGAAACCATGACTGAAGGCAGGCGCTTCGTGCAAGCCGCCCTTCATTGCCGAACCAAATCCGAACACTTACTAAACAAAGATGGCACTCCAATTTTCCGACTATCCACTTTGTCTAAGCCGATATTGCAGAGTCTTCCGATCGGCAAAAAGATCGCTGATCGCTTTAGGCTCCGCCGAAATGGCTCACGCCACCCTATCGAGAATAAAACTCGGTGACGTGAGAGTCTGAACCGCAGAACTCGCGACGCGAAAAGTCGCTTAAAGAATCGCTTCGAGTCCGCGTAAAGATGCGGCCATTTTCCGGAGACCCAATTCCAACCGGGTCTTGATCGTGCCGAGCGGAATCCCGGTGTAGGCGGCGATCTCGCGCTGGGTCATCTGCTGATGGAATGCGAGGTGGATGGCGTTGCGCTGCGCTTCAGGAAGTGTCGCTAGCGCCCGGTCTATAATCGCGGACTGCTCGCTGTGGGAAATATCTTCGTGCACATGCGTCCATCCCGCCATGTGACAATCGCATTCGTCAGCATACCGATCCTCGACCCGCGAGTAGGTCTCGCGTTTGCGGAGGCGATCGATTGCGCGGCGGCGAGCGAGCGTCGCGATCCAAGCGAGCGGCCTTCCCATATTCGGGTCGTAGCTCACGGCGCGATCCCAGATCTCCATGAAAATGTCTTGGAGAAGGTCTTCGCTGTCGGCGTCGTTGTGCAGAACTTTCATACTAATCGTGCGGAGTAGCGCAGCGTAGCGGGTGTGGAGAAGCGCGAGGCCGCGATGTTCGTGAGACTGGATCATTTCCATCAATTGCTCATCGCTGAATTCGGCTTCCGGTGTGGGTGAGGGCGGCGTGGGCCATTCGAGTAGTTGTGTCATATTGTTGTGCGTTGGACGGGGGCAACGACACGAATAATGCAGAGGACACGGCTGCGAAAATATGGGGTCTTTACCCCAAGCTGTTATACCCGGTGCGACCCCTCTATTTCTTCTTCGTTTTGAAGACAGGACGTGGGGGTGCGGGATCCGCCTCATACTTCTTGGTCGAAGGCCAGATGAGGCGCCAGGGCTGACGCTTCACGGTGTCGCTGGCTTCGCCGAGGTTCTTGCCGACGGTGGAAAACTGATCGCCGAGGCGCTTGACTTCACGGTCCATGTTTTCCGACACGCGGCGGATGTTTTGGAGCGCGAGCTCAATGTCTTTATTGTCGGAAAGATTGCCGGTGAATTTCTTGGCGTTGGACATGGCTTTCGTGAGGTCGCTGCCGGGCGCGGTGATGTCGGCAATGTGTCCGAGCGCGATGTCAAACTTCCCGTTCTCGCCGGTGATCTTTTCGACGTTTTGCAGCGAGCGACGTAGTGATCCATCCGGGCCGCTGAGCTGATTGAGGTGGACTCCAAACTGCTTAAACTCTTCCAGCATTGCAGGAAGTGCGGACCCATCGCTGGTGAGCTTTGTCAGGTTGTCTGCGGTCTTCTGAAGACTGTCGAGAGTGGACGCAGCTTTGACCAAAGCAGGATCGATCTTCTCCAGCACTGCGGGGACGGCGTCTGCAAGGCCGGGCTGTCGTTCGCCGATGAAGTGCGTGCCATCCAGCGCGAGGCCGCTGTCTTCCTCGCCGGACGTGAAATCGATCACGGGTTTTCCGAGCAGGCTGGGCTGTGTGATCTGCGCCTTCACGCGAACAAAGATTTGCGCCGACTTGCTAACCTGCACCTCCACGAGTGTTTCCATTTTCGGGGTCGGTCGCTCTTTCAGCGGCACCGGGGAAAAGAGTTTCCGCACTTGCCCGATCTTCCGTCCTGCAAGAAGCACAGGTGCGCCGGGCTCCAGCCCAGCCGCGTTGTCAAAATAGATTCGGAAGGATTTCTGCGCGACGAATACGCCGGGCGAGCCGAGGTAAAGCAGCAGGGCTACGAGCCCGGAGAGTGAGAGCACGACGAGGATGCCGGTGCGGATTTCGTTGCGGAGAATGTTCATATTTTAGCTGTCCCTTCGTTGATCGGGCCTTTTGTGTCGCCGGAGATAAACTGGGCCACGACGGGGTCGGTTGAGTTCTTGAAATTCTCGGGCGTGTCGGCGGCAATGATTTTCCCCTGGAAGAGCATGGCCATGTGGGTGGCGACTTTGAAGGCGCTGTCCATTTCGTGAGTCACGATGATCGAGGTCGCTCCGATCTCGTCGCTCAGCGAGATGATGAGTTCATTGATGACGGAGCTTGTTACCGGGTCCAGCCCCGCGCTCGGCTCGTCGTATAAGATGAGTTGCGGGTCCATGATGATTCCTCGGGCGAGGCCGATCCGTTTTCGCATTCCGCCACTGAGCTCGCCGGGCATCTTGTCGCGGGCGTCGCTCATGCCGACCATTGCGAGCTTTTCATCGACGGCCTTATCGATCTCTGCGCGGGTTTTGCGGGTTAGTTCTTCGAGCGGTAGTGCGAGGTTGTCGCGCACGCTGAGCGAGCTGATGAGGGCGCTGTATTGATAGACCATGCCCATCCGCTGGCGCATTTGATTTAACCTGCGTCGGCTCAAGCGAGTGATGTCGCGGTCCTTGAATAGAACGGAGCCGCCAGTGGGCTTTAAGATCCCGAGGATCAGTCGAAGCATCGTGCTTTTTCCCCCGCCGGATTGGCCGAGGATGATCATGCGTCCACGCTCGGGGATGGCGAGATTCACGCCGGAAAGAATCTCTTTGTCTCCAAATGCGAGATGAACATCCCTCAACTCAACGATAGTTTTTTCCGCATCGCTCATTTGTCGAACAGTGCGACGAGGACGATGTTGCAGAGCGTGTCGAAGCCGATGACGGTCGTGATGGAAGTGACAACGCTGGATGTCGTCGCATCGCCCACGCCGGCTGCGCCGCCGCGCACCGAGAGGCCTTTGTAGCACGACACCAAGCCGATGATCAGGCCGAAGAGGAAGCTCTTCACCGTGCCCGCGATGATGTCGCGAATGAGTACGTTCTCGAGGGCGATCTCAAAGAAGCTGCGGAAAGGAATGTCGAACGCCCACCGTGAAATCAGCGCGGCACCGCTCATCGCAGTGACGTCCGAGATAACCACGAGACACGGCAGCAGGAGGAAGACCGCGAGCACGCGAGGGCTGACGAGGAAGCGCAGCGGGCCAATGCCCATCGCCTCGATGGCCTCGACTTCCTCCGAGACAGTCATCGTTCCCAATTCCGCAGTGTACGCCGCGCCGATGCGCGCAGCGACCATGATGCCCGTCATCAGCGGCCCAAGCTCGCGTGTGAATGCAATCCCCACGAGCGCGGGGACGAGCCGCTCCTGCCCAAATGTCTGGAGCTGATACCCGGTGAGCAGCGCCATCGTGAGCCCGATAAAAAACGAGACAAGTGAGACCAGCGCAATCGAACCGACGCCGGTGCGCTCCGTCTGTTCAAAGAAGATCGACAGCCGGAAAGGAAAGCGACCGCGAGCGACACGATCGCCCATTTCCTCCACGGTGTGAATGAGCAGCCATACGATGCTGCTCATGTGCTGAAGCATGGTTCGAATAGCTGGCCAAGGACTGAGCATTGCCTTGACTATCGTATCTCACCGCGTCGCTGGATGCCTCCCCGCCGTAAAGCCTCCGGATTCGCGGAGCGCGAACCGGATGGTGCGGTCCAAGCGGACCCGCGCGAACTGCGGCGACTAGTAACGACGGCGATCGTAGCGGCGATCGTAGCCGCGGTCGTAACCACGATTATAATAGCGGGCGTTCCGCTCATCCTGCGCGCCGCCGATGACATTGCCGCCGAGCGCCCCAAGACCGGCTCCGATTGCCGCACCTTCAAGGCCCCTGCCGCTTTGGTTACCGATGATGCCGCCTGCCGCCGCTCCACCGAGCGCGCCAATCGCAGTGCCCGTCCGAGCATTTGGTCCGCTCGTGCAGGACGTGAACGTGAGTGACGAAAGTATCGCAATAAATGTGAGAATTTTCATGGCCCCAAATTTACGCGAACATCCGTTCTCCGCCATAGGGTAAAACCCTACTTTGACATTTCGTAATGCCCCCGAATCCACGCACGTTCCCGAGCCCGTTCCGCGCAGCTCTCTGGTGGGGTCTTCACCCCATCGCTCCCTTTGGCGTCTCGCAAAATGGAAAAGGATGCAACCGCCATTCAGACGGCCCGCGATGGGTCTGCAAGGCGGCAGTCGCTCGCGGTCAGGAACATCCTGAGTCGCGACCGCCCTAAACAAACCAATACAACAACATGAAACAATCACTCCTTGCTCTCACGACGAGCGCCGCACTTTCCATGTGCGTGTTCGCCGCAGACGAGCCGAAAAAAGACGCGGACAACACCGCCAAAAACGAGCGTGACCGAAATAATAAAACGCTCACGCCCACGGACCAATCGGAGACTGCCGAAGATCGAAAGCTCACGCAGAACATCCGCAAAGCCGTCGTCAAAGACCCGTCACTCACAATGACGGCAAAGAACATCAAGATCATCACCGCTGGAGGAAAAGTGACTCTCCGCGGACCGGTAAACAGTGAAGCTGAAAAAACCAAAATCAATGAGCTGGCGAAAGCCGCTGCCGGCACCGTCCCGGTGGATAACCAGCTCGAAGTCAAAGCCGCCAAGTAAACACAACAACAAACCAAAAACGACCATGTCTAAAACTGCTGTATTCTGCATCACCAAATCCCGCGCTCACGCCGAGCGAATTCTCGATCGGTTGCATCTCTCGGGATTCCCCGTATCCGAAATTTCCGTGCTCATGCCCGAGACGGATTCAAACCACGACATCGGGCACGTCAAAGCGACGAAAGCCCCTGAAGGCACTGCCACCGGAGCCGCCACGGGCGGAGTCGCAGGCGGCGTCCTCGGCCTGCTCGCAGGCATTGGCGCACTCGCCATTCCGGGCATCGGCGCATTCATCGCTGCCGGCCCCATCATGGCCGCACTGGGCGGAGCCGCCGTTGGCGCAACAACCGGAGGAGTAGTCGGAGGCTTAATCGGTCTCGGTATCCCCGAGATCGAAGCGAAAATCTATGAAGGCAAATTGAAGACGGGCAACTACCTCGTCTCGGTCCATGCCCATACGAACGACGAAGTGGCGCGCGCGAAGGAAATCTACGAAGAGCAGGAAGCGGAGGACATCTCCACGACCAGCCAGACAACCACGCCGGAGCCCGAAGAGAATAATTGAACCGGTAAAAACTTGGGGAAACGACCCTGTGGCCAGACAATCTGGCCGCAGGGTTCGTCCCCACAAAAACATCGAACATGAAAACACTCAAAGATCTGTTTTTAAACGAACTCGCGGACATTTATGACGCCGAGTGCCGTCTCGTGAAAGCCCTTCCAAAAATGGCGAAGGCAGCAACGAGTGCGAAGCTCAAGGAGGCAATCGAAGCCCACCTTGAAGAAACTGAAGGCCATGTGAAAACTGTGGAGGCCGTCTTCGAATGCTTCGACCTGGAAGCCAAAGGCCAGAAATGCGAAGCGACGGTGGGACTGCTGGAGGAGGGCGATGAAATCGCGGCCGACTTCAAAGGTTCGCCAGCCATCAACGCAGCGCTGATCTCGGCTGCGCAAAAGGTCGAGCATTATGAAATCGCCTCGTATGGCTGCCTTCAGGAATGGGCGCGCCTTTTGGGCAACGATGAAGCAGCCGATCTTCTGGGAGGAATCCTGGATGAGGAAAAGCAAGCCAACGAATCGCTCACGGAATTGGCACGCGAAAGTAGCAACGAGGAAGCCATCGGCGCACCTAAAACCAAGAAGCCCTCCGCGAAGTCAAAGGCTGCGAAATAGTTTGGGATACTCCTGCACGTCGCGTGGACGCGGCAGCTTCGTAAATTAAGGCCGACTCTGAGAAATCAGGGTCGGCCTTTTCTCTATTCCTATGGCTCTCAAAAAGTGAGCCGCCGGGGCAAAAAAATCCCTGCGACTGACGCAAGTCAGCCGCAGGGATACCCCTCGAACAGAACGTGATTAACGTCGGATGAGCAATCCGATCATAAAGCCTGCGACGAGAGCGGTCAGCATCGCAGTCCGCGGCTGTTCGCGGACATATGCTTCACCTTCATCATGCCAAGTGCGGGCCTTTTGCCGCGCATCTTCATAAACTTCCCCAGCCTTTTCTTTGAACTGCTCCGCCTTCTCTGCGGCACCGGTTTTTAAGTCGCCGGCGAACTCTGAAACCTTGGCGGACACTTCGTGGGCGACCTCCGAGACCTTCTGCTTCGCGGCCTCGTAAGTGCCGTGGGCTGTTTTCGCCGCCTCCTCCACTTCCAGTTTCAGTTCGGACAGCGTCTTTTGCATTTGATCTGCCCCGACGCCGAGTCGGGATTGCAAGCGACCGAGGAACTCTTCTCCTTTGCCCTCGGCAAACTTGAGATCGTCATCGGTGAGTTGGGCATACTTCTGACGAAGCTTGCCTTTAATTTCGTTCCAGGAACCGTCGAATGTGAATTTATTCATACAATGGATCATCGAAACCGGCATTCCAATTGGATGGGTGCAATTTTGATTTTCGCCAAAAAGCGCTGTGCAAAAAAATCATCGCAATGGCCCGCGGAGGAAGACTTACAGTGCGTTCTCGGGCACAGGGAACGGGTCTGCGCCATCGCGGTTGATGAGGCAGCCCGGACACTGCTTACTTTTCGACAGGATCGCTGATATCCGTCCGCCGATTCCACGGCATCCTGGAAATGATCATCCCCATCCCGCACCAATCCGTGAAGCCCGAGATGAGCAATCCCACTCCGACAAATGCGGAGAGCCACACGAAGACGGGGTTTACGTAAGTGAGTAGAAAGCTGACCACGACCAATCCTCCTGCGGCGACGCGCACTTGATTCTCCACCGAGATGAACGCGTTGGTGCCGCGATTTACCGGCAGGCCCGCTTTGACCCAAGCTTCAGTACCGCCTTCAACGAAGTGGCACTGCGTGTAGCCGATCCTCCCCAGCTTTTCCGACGCCTGTTTAGCGCGGTTCCCCGAACTACAGAAAATGTAGATCGGCAGGTCGCGGGAAAACCCGCTCTCCGCAGGGAACGTTTCATCATCGATGTCGTCTAACGGCGCGAGCTGGACACCGGGCACATGGACTCTTTCGTGTTCCTCCGGGGAGCGGACATCCAGAAGCTGAAGTTTTTGCTCTTGGAGAACTCGTTCGTGAAGCTGGCGCGGAGAGATTGCAGTCATGCTGCATGTTACATTGCGCCGCACACATCGGGATATGGGGTGTTTACCCCATTGACACCCCTTCGCTGCGGTCTGTAGGTCCGTCATCTCATCGTCGGCCTCAACTGTCACATTGCAATTACCGGGTTATGAATGCGCGAGACGTTTTTCGAGCTCACCCTTTGTCTCGCCGGGGCCGAAGAACAGAAGCGATTCTGTAGCATGAATGTGAACGATGTCCTTATCAAAATGGACGTTCAATCGGCTCTGATATTTGCGATCCTGCGAATCTTTAGAGAAGATCAATGTTCATCAATCAGCAGGAGTACAGCCGCATATGCGCGTCAAGTGTGGGGTGGACGCTTCTATCACCCGAGCTCACGCTTCTACGGAGAAGCCGATTTTTACCGTCACCTGCCAATGATGCACTTTTCCTTTTTCGATGTTGCCGCGAGTCTCCATCACTTGAAACCAGCTCAAATGCTTGAGCGTCTTGTGTGCGCGTTTGATCGCTTTGTCCACGGCGTCCTCGATGGACGTGGTTGAAGTGCCCGTGAGTTCGATGATTTTATAGACGGGATCCTTCATGGCCCGTTTAGTTGCAGCAGCGGTCATTGCTTGATTCTTTGAGTGCTTTCTCGACGGCCTCGCGGGACTCGCCAGTGCGCTTTTGAATGCGTCCGAGGAGCTCCTCATTCTTGCCTTCGATAAACTGAAGATCGTCGTCCGTGAGCGTCGCCCACTTTTGCTTCAGCTTGCCCTTGATGATGTTCCAGTCGCCTTTGATTTCCAGTTTAGTCATGGTCGTATGTGTTTTTGGTTTAGCCGCCGTTGTGACGGTGGATTCCAAAACTACCGCGCGGGGCTGCGCTGTTACATGGGGAGAAACCCTACCGCTAATTCATCCGCCAGAGCGTGAAATTGAGCATCGCAGCGAAGCTCACCCAAAGCAGGTAGGGAACGAAAAGGGCACCGGCGTCTTTCCGCACACGAGTGAAGGCGATCAACGTCGTCGCAATCGCCAGCCACAGCAGAATGATCTCAGCGAACGCGATACCGATCCAGTGCATCCCGAAAAAGAGCGGCGTCCATAAAGCGTTTAGCGCTAGCTGCAGGAGAAATATTCCCAGCACGCGCTTTTGTTGCTGCCATCCCCCCTTCTTCCATACCAGCCACGCAGCGACTCCCATCATCCCGTAAAGGACCGACCACACCGGGCCGAAAATCCACGGAGGCGGATTCCAAGATGGTTTCTGAATTCCCGCGTACCACCCATCGATCGAGACGAACACGACAGTCGCTGATGCGGCAAAACACAGGGCCAGCCAGCCAGCCAAAGCGAGACCTTGGACGAGCAGACCGGGCGCGTGCTGCGGCAGTTTATCAGGATGAAAACCGTTCACGGGGGCGACTGTATCGAGATTGACTCTCATCGTAAACACGCCTCCGTGGCTCGTTCCCATGAATCGAAGTTAAAAGTCATCGCATCGCGCAAAGTTCACGCTTCGAAGAGTCAGGCCGCGAATTTAACGCAGTCCTTACGACATTTCTGAGTTCCGCGATTGTAAACGGCTTTTCCAAAATATCCACGCACCCGGTTCCATCGTTCAGAGCATATGACGGTGCAACGAAGACAACTGACATGTTCGAATGAACCGACGAAAGGCGCTCAGCCAGATCTTTCCCGGGCATATCGGGCAAATCCAGACCGCAAAGCAGCACATTGAGAGCGGGCATTTCGCGAGCGATTCTCAGCGCACAGGCTGCATTAGTCGCCGTTCGAACCTCGTATCCTACGCGAACGAGCAAGAGCTCAATGAGTTCGCAAATCGACTCGCTTTCATCCACCACGAGAATGGATGCATCAGTAGAAAAATTCATCGGCAACGTATTTAGATGCCTCGTTCCGCGAACATTCCCGCTTCCGCTGCGAGCCAGTGCTCCAGATCGCTGCCATGCAGCCCAGCTTCCCGCTCGCAGCTCTCATACGAGCGCTCTGAGCCTTCCTCGGAACTTGTACTGTTGTAACCTCCCCTGAATGGGGAGGCATCTTCAATTGCCATTGTCTTGGACTGAGTGCGTCTGTTGGTTTTCATAGGCGGCCAATGTGCCGAATTGATCCGACTATTGCGATGGGGTGAAACCCTATGTTTTGAGGATGCGCTCCATGGATCCGTCACAAGAACATCCACAGCCATTATCCGTGCCACGACATCTCCCGCGAGCCGTACACGCCGCCCGCCCTGTAGATGAGCCGCTCCAGCCAGCCGATCGGCGTTCGGAAAATGTGCGGCTCGTCCGCAAACACCCGCGCCATGTAGCGCCCGAGTAGCGGAGTGAGCGTCGCGAGTGCGACGAGGAAGAGTGCGAGTTGCAGCCAGTCATGTGGTTTCATTGCCCCGCATCATCGCTCGCGGGGAGTGAAACCGTTAATCAAGAGCCCCTCGCAGAGCGTAAAGATTCCATAAAGACAATCGGCCCCGTCTTTACCTTTCGGCGGACACAATGCCGAGAATCAGCCCGCTTCCTTTGAAGCAGAATTGCCCGTGAAAATTTACTCCGGCAGGATCTCGCTCGCCGCAGCACGGATGTCGTGATCTGCTTCTTCAATTCCATCTTGGATGAGTTGCTCTGCGATGCTCTTCTCATCCTCGTTGTTGGACCCCTGGACGCGGTGTCCTGCTTGATCCAGCGGGTCGTCCCAAGCAGTGAGCTCGTTCGTTACTGCGTGCTCTTCTTGTGCATGTGATGGGGCAGGCCCACCCGCCAGCTCGACGCCCGCTTGTTCGAGGTCTGCTGCGGTTGCTTTCGTGCGTCCATCGCTGTGGGCAAGTTCTACCGCGCGGCTTTCGATATCGGTCTGGCTGGCCTGCCCGAGCCCGAGCGATCCGGCCTTGAGCCGGGTTGGGAGATTGGGATTCATGTGGGCGAAACCGCCGGTTTCAGTTGCAGCCCTTCAAGAAGTAAATGATCAATAGCACAGGCAGCGGAACACCCAGAATCCATAGCAGTGCCCATCCGACTTTTCCACTCGTTGATTTATTCGTAGTTGGTAGTTTCATACAGTCATGGTTCGCGGCCCGACTGTTGATTGCGCGGGTCTTTTCTTTGTTATTTCGATTCTCCGGTGCCCCGATTTGCGTTGAGCTTTGAGGACCGATCCGCTAGCTTAGATAAAGCCGAACGGCTTCGCTTCAAAAAGATACACGCAAAGTCACGGTGATACCCGAACCAAAGTTATGCCTACGCATCTTCCAATCGCATCTTTCGAGCATCTGGAGCCGGCCGAAGTGCTGGCCCGTCGTCTCACCGCCGCTGGCTTCGAGGCCATCACGAGCGACGAAACCGCAGAGCAATTCCTGCACTTCATCAACCCGCACCCGCACGCGCAATTTCACACTCTTGTCCTCGCGGAGAAAGCGGATGCCGCTCTGCTCTGGCTAAAGCAGCACGATGCAAGCGAGCACGTCTTGGACTCTGCGATTCGGTGCCCGGACTGCGGCTCCTCACAGGTGGAGTATCCGCAATTTTCCCGCAAGACGCTCATGGGCTCCGTATTGCCAGCGATGGCGGCTGCAGTCGGGATTATCGACCGGCAGTTCGTTTGCACAGCGTGCCAATTTACATGGACGCCTCCAGTTCCTCCGACTTAACGCAGCGGCCAAAACCGCGGCACGAGGATGATGGCAATGGCAAAGATCAGTAACGTCAGCGGCACTCCAACGCGTGCGAAATCGCGGAAGCGGTAGCGCCCTGGGCCATACACCATAAGGCATGCAGGCTCCAGCGGCGTGAGGTAGGAGCAGCTCGCAGCAACCGCGATCATCATCGCGAAAGTGCGCGGATTAAGCTGGAGCTGATACGCGGTGGCCATCGCGACGGGCAGCACGACGATGGCGGCCGCTTGGTTTGACATGGGCTGCGTGAGGAGCACGGTGAGGAAGAAGAATGCCCCGAGCACAGCCAGCGGGCTGACCCCGGAAGTCCACAGTACGATCTTCGCTGCGAGGTACTGCGCGGCGCCGGTTTGCTCCATCGCCACGCCGAGCGAGAGCATAGACGCGATGAGAATGACGGCTTTCCACTCCACTTCACGATACGCTTCCGTGGAGCTGATGCAGCGCGTGAGAAACACCGCGACAACTCCGAGCATCACAGCCACAGGTAGGGTGACGAGCTTGAATGTCGGCAGGGCTATGACTGCGACAAAAATCGCAATCGCCACCGGCGCGAGCTTCAGCCGTGGACGCACTTCTTCCGGAGTGCCGACCACGCGCACTGCATCTGCTTGCTCCAGCGTGTGCAGCCGATCGCGGTGCCCCTGCAATAGAAGGATGTCGCCGATTTGAAACCGTATCTCGCTGAGCTTTCGCAGCATCGTCTCGCCATGGCGGCTGATTCCAAGCACCTGAAGCCCGAATCGTTCGCGGAAGCCATATCCCTTTAATGTCCGCCCGATGAGCTCCGAGCGGGGCAGGATCAGTGCTTCCAGTAATCCGAGTTCATCCGGTGAAAGACCGGGTTCGGAGAGCTTCACGTCGGCTTTGATTTCGATTCCGGGGACGTCTTTGATTTTCAAGATGTCCTCGCTCGCTCCTTCGACGATCAGCACATCGCCGGGCACTATTACGACATCGGCACCCGGCCAGAGGCTCTCATTTTTTCCCCGCAAGATGCGGAGGATGCGAATGTCGAGATCGCGTCCGACGCCCGCAGCCTCCAGCGTTTTTCCAGCGAGCGGAGAATCCGGGAGGATGATGATCTCGGAGAGATACGGTCGGAAGCCAAGCGGCCCGCCGCTGCTGTCTTCACCGCTAAATCGATCCGGCACGAGTCGATAGCCGACCGTGAGCAGATACAGCACTCCCACGATCGCGATCGGGATTCCGACGGGAGCGAGCTCGAACATCCCCATCGGTGGGAGGCGATAGTCTTTCAGAATCCCGCTCACCACGACATTTGTGCTCGTGCTGATGAGCGTGACCGAGCTGCTTACAATGCCGGCGAACGCGAGTGGTAACAGAAGTTTCCCAGGGCTCATTCGCACTTTCCTCGCGAGGCCGATCACCATGGGGAGGAAAAAGGCAGTCGATGCCGTGTTGCTCATAAACGCCCCAAGCGTTGCAGAAGCGACGACGACCACGACGATCATGCGCCGAGGACTGTCCCCGGTGAGCCGCAGAATCGCGCGCCCCGCGAGGTCCATCACTCCGGTGCGCTGGAGAGCGGCGGTGAGGATCAGCAGTCCCAAAATAACGATAACCGTATCGCTGCCAAACCCTGCAAACGCTTGCCCCGCAGGCACGAGCCCCGTGAGTGTGAGTGTGAGTAAAAGTGCAAGCGCCACCACATCCGCAGCAATAATCTCCACGGTGAAGAGCACCATCGCAAGAACGGTGAGGAACAAGACCAGACCGATGGATAAAGTCATTGCGCGTTTTCCCTGCCGCTTACTCCATGGTGGGGTTCTCAATCCCCAGTGCTCCCGCAAGATCCGTGAGGTGCTCCTGTTCCTGCGCGATGATTCTGCGCAGCGCTTCGCTCAGCCCGAACTCGCCCATCGCCTCGGCCTGCCGAATCCGCTCCCGATAGTTCAGAATGGTGACGCGCTCGCTTTCCAGGTCGAAACGGAGCATGTCCTCTGCATTCCCGGACATCTTTACCGGCAGCGGTATCGTCACCGGCGTGCCATTGAGATAATCGATCTGCCGCGCGATTTGCATGGCGTGACTGAGCTCCTCACCCGCATGGACGGCGAGCTCCCTCGCGATGTCAGAGAACGCGGCTCCTTTGATGGTCTGGCTATAGACGGTGTAAGCGATGATTGCCTGAAACTCACGGGCAAGATCCTCGTTGAGAAGTTCGATCATTCGTTCCCGGGTGATTTTCAATTCTTGGTTCATACTGAGGGAATCGGACCGGACCGCCTTTCTGGCCGGGTCGTTTCAAAAATGAATCGTTACATCCAAACTCCAGCCCAATCGCGATTCAATTGAAACTACCACACATGAAAACACTCACTATTCTCAACTCGCTCGCCATCACCGTAATCACCGTCATGGTCTTCTCCGCATGTGATTCGAAAGTCGAATCCTCACGGAAAGACGCTCTCGAAACCAAAGCCGACGCTTTGGAGAACAAAGCCGACGCGGTCCGCAAGGGCACAAAAACCGACGCTGACTCGATCGCAAAACAAGGGGAACTCGACGCAGCAGCCGCGAAGGCCGATGCAAAGAGGGTCGCCGAAGAGAAAGCCGCCGCGCTCCGCGACGCAGGCGACCAAGCAGCAAAATCCCTAGAGGAAAAAGCGAAGGAAACTCGCGAGCAGAAGTAACCGTCACCGACGGGTGGGTGGGCCGAACTACTCGAGTTCCACCTGCACCTGGACCTCGATGATTCCCGTCGCGATTGCGTGACGGGTAAGGCCGGCAGTGTCGTGGATGTTGAGTTTTTCCATCACGCGCTGCCGGTGCTTCTCCACGGTTTTGATGCTGATACCGAGGATGTCGGCGGACTCTTTATTCGCTTTGCCTTCGGCCACAAGCTGAAGCACCTCCATCTCGCGCGCCGTGAGGTCCGGCGCGATCTTCTCGCCGCGGATGCGTGCTTTCTGCGCATTGTCTTTGCGTCGGATTTCGATGCTGGGGCTAAAAAACACGTTGCCCTTGTGGACTTCACGGATGGCGGTTGAGAGCGTGTCGCTCGCGCTTTGCTTGACGAGGTAACCTGCTGCGCCAAGTGAGACGATGCGCTCGACGTAGGCGTCCTCGCTGTGTCCGGTGAGGACAATCACCCTTGTCTTTGGGAGCGTCTCAAGGATTTGTCGCGTGGCCTCCATGCCGTTCAGGCGGGGCATGGAAATATCGATGACCACCACTGCCGGGCGTAGCTTTTTGACGAGCGCCACCGCTTCGCGGCCATCTCCAGCCTCCCCGATTACCTCGATGTCGGCGGCATTCTTTAGCAACGCCTTCAAGCCATCGCGGACGATAGTGTGGTCTTCAGCGAGAATGACGGTGATGGCTTTCATGGCTGAGCGATTGGAGCAGGCCGACTAGGGCAAACGAAGGATAAATTTGCATGGACATCGCGTATAGCTTGGGGGAGCAAGTGAATGTCGGTTTGTTTGACGAGGAAGCCGGAGCCTCCGTAAGCCTTCGCTTGGTCGATGTAGGCGTCGTCACCATGCGAAGAGAGGACCAGTATTCTGGAATTCGGCTCCGACTTTAGAATCTGCCGCGTAGCTTCGAGGCCGTTTAGAAACGGCATGGCAATATCCATGACGATGACATCCGGATGGAGCTTACTCGCGCAGGCCACTGCCTGACGGCCATCTTCAGCTTCGCCGACGACTTCGAAATCAGCCTCCAGTTTGAGCAGGTCGCGCAGACCTTCCCGGACAATCTTGTGATCTTCTGCGAGTAGTATGGTGATGTGATTCATGGTTTGATTGTTTCTTCGCTCGCTGCGGGAACTTCGACGCGAATGGTGGTGTGTTTGCCAAGTGTGGAGGTGATGCGGAAGGTTCCACCGGCCATCTCTACGCGCTCTCTCATGCCGAGGAGTCCGAGACGGTTGTTCTTTTTGGCGCTGCCGGTGCCCGCCACTTCGAAGCCTTGGCCGTCGTCGGTGATCTCCATAAAGATAACGCTTTTTTCCGCTTTAATGTCGATTTTCACGCTGGTGGCTTTGGAGTGGCGGGAGACGTTGGTGAGGGCTTCCTGGGCGATGCGGTAGAGGACGGTTCGCTGCGAGCTGTCGATTTGCTCGATCTCTTCAAACACAGTAAGGGTGACGCGGATGCCGGTGTCGGCGATGAAAGTTTTCATAAAGGACTCGAGCGCGGGGACGAGGCCGAGATCGTCGAGCATCGAGGGGCGAAGCTCGCGGGCAAAGCGATGCACGATATCCACGGATTGCTCCACCATCTGCTGGGTGTGGGCAATTTTGAGGAGGAGGTCGGGAATAAGGGAGTCAGAGTCGGCTTTGAGGCTGGCGAGGCGGACGTTGATGCCAGTGAGGGTCTGCGCGACAACGTCGTGTAGTTCGCGGCTGATGCGCTTGCGCTCTTCCTCCTGGACTGTGAGGAGCTTGCGGGCGAGGTGCCGCAGTTGATCCTTGTGCGTCTTGAGCAGGCTCTCGGTGTCCTTGCGCTGGACGATTTCCGCTTCCAGCTTTTTGTTTTCAGTGGCGAGAATATTCATCCGGATCTGCTCTTCCAAAGCGAGTTTGCGAGCCGTGATGTCGCGGATGTTGCACTGGATGACAGAGTGCCCGTCCTCTTGGTAAAGGTTCGCCACGACTTCGACTTCGTGGGTCTTTCCGCCTTTGCTTTTGAGGGGGAGATCTTCGTAGCGGACTTCGTGCTTTCGCTTGAGCGTGCGGAACATCTTCTGGCTGGCGGCTTCGTCTTTGAGCAGGCCGATCTCGAAGAGTTCTTTGCCGACGAGTTGCGCGTGCGGGTAATCAAGCAGCTTCGTCATGAATGGGTTGGCGTCGGTGATCTTGCGCGTGTCGGGGTCGAGGATGAGGACGCCGTCATGGGCGGCTTCAAAGAGGCGGCGGTAGCGGACCTCGCTGGCGCGGAGCGTGGCTGCTCCTCGCAGGCGCTCATAAGCAAGGGCGACATAGTGAGAGAGGGTCTGCATGACGACTAGCTCTTCGGGTTCGAATTCATCCTTGCTCCGGCTGGCATAGGAGAGAGTGCCGAGCAGGACGTTGCCCGCCATCAGCGGATTGCAGCAATAGGCGCGCACGCCAAGCTCCTTAGCGATCGTCGCCTTTGGGTCCTTGGAGAGGTGGACGCGGGGAACATGGAGGGGTTTCCGGTGCCGGGCGACGGTGCCACAGAGGGCCTCGCCGAACTCCAGCCGAGCCATCCCGCGCGCCTTCGAGTCGGAGATGCCTGCGTAGGAATCGAGGCGCAGGGCCTTGCCGCTTTCGTCCACCATGTAGTTCAAGTAACTGGTCCCTCCGAGAACGGGGCCGATTTTGGCAAAGAGACCTTGCATCATGCCTTCGATGTCATCCGTCGCGAGCAGCACTGCGGCCCCCTCCCATAAAAGTTGGAGACGTTCTTGCGCCCGTGTGCGATCCGTGATGTCCACGATCACGGCCTTGCATTCCGTGCCGTTGGCCGCGCGTTGTGCGCGGATGCGGACGACGAGGTGCGGCGGGCCTTTGCCCTCGATCACGAAGTCGCTCGTCTGTTTCTCCTCGTTCGTGAAGACCTGCTTGAGGAAGGCGGTGAAAAGCGGGCGCTGTTCTTTGATAACGAGCCCGCCGAAGGCTTTGCGAATCAACCGCGAACGCTCGACGCCGAGCAAGGTGGCCCCGGTGAGGTTCAGCAAGGCAATGGTGCCATTCGCAGCGAGGGTGAAGTAGCCCGCCGGGGCGAAGTCGTACAGCTCCGTGTAATTTGCCAGCGCCACTTCCAGCTCATCCCGCGTCGTGCGCAGCTCGGTGTTTTGCGACTCCAGCTCGACATGGTGAACCTGTAACTCGTGAATCAGCCGCTGGGTTTCGGAATCAGCAATGGTCGGCGGTTTTTTCGTGGCTTTGGGTTTCTTCATGGCTTTGTTTTGCGCGGCCTGCTCTTCAGTTCTGAGGATTGGTGGGCGACGTGATTTTCTAAAATCGTTTGTTGATCCCGCAGTTTCCCCTCCAGCGTTTTGGAGACCGTGATGTTTGCGAAAGTGATGACGACGCCATCAATGCGGTCATCCATCGTGCGGTAGGGCATGATGCGCACAGTGAACCAGCGGTCCGCGACCGCGCTGATGGACTTCTCCGCTGAGACCAGCGTACGAAGCACTCCGCGCGCATCGTCGGCAAGCTCCGGGTAGCGGAGGTCGGTGGCGAGATCGGTGATGGGGCGGCCTACGTCTGCGGGGATGAGCTTGATGATCTTGGTGGCCTTTGGGGTGAAGCGCCGGACGTTTAGGTCTTTGTCGAGAAAGAGCGTGGCGATGTCCGTGCTATCGAGGAGGTTCTTCATGTCGTTGCTGGCATGGCAAAGCTCGTCCACTTTCGTCTGCAACTCGATGTTCATCGTGTGGAGTTCCTCGTTCATGGACTGCATCTCTTCCTTTGAAGTGGTGAGCTCCTCGTTTGCCGATTGCAGTTCTTCGTTCGTGGATTGCAGCTCTTCGTTGGCAGAGCGGAACTCTTCCTGGGCCGTCTGCATCTCTTCGTGGATGCTGCGTGCCTCGCTGTGGGTGCGCAGAAGCTCCTGCTCTAGCTCGCCCAGTCGTGCGCTGCGGGCGGGGAGCTTCGGCATACGTCTCGCATGTGCCTTGGTGGGCATGACGACATCGCTGAAAACGATCATCACCAGCCCGAGTAGCGGCCCCGGCTCCACAAGCTGCCGCACGGTGACATCCACATGCTGCGTCCCCACGGAGAGGCCGTGCAACGCGATGAAGTGTTTCTTCCGCAGAGACTCCTTGAAGGCGCCCACCAGCTCGTAGCGCAGCCCTTCGCGGGCCATGGCAAAGATGTTCCAGTTTGCCTTTCCGGCGGCGGGCTCGAGGTATTTCCCCGTGCGCCCGCTGATGTAAAGGATGTCGCCCTCGGCGTTGGTGAGCACGGCGGGAGGGGCGTAATGATGGAGGACGAGCTGGTCCGCGAGAGTCTGGAGGCTTGCGGGTGGCTTGGGCGCAGGCAGCACTTCAGCGCTCATGTGCGGCACGGCGCTGAATGCTGAGGGGAAGGTCACGGGCTCTGCACGCAGGAGCGACTCGACTCGCTGAAAAATGCGCGACTTCACATCGATCGGCGCAAACAGATCGCCGAAATCGCCAATCGCCTCCGCACTCCCCTGAAACAAGATGCCCCGTGGCATGAGGCTGTAGTGAAAGAGCGGGAGGAGCTTCTTCTGCACGTCCGCAGTGAGATAGATGAGCAGGTTGCGGCAGCTCAAGATGTCCAGCTTCGTGAATGGCGGGTCCATGATGAGATTCTGCGGGGCGAAGATGACCATCTCGCGAATCTCTTTGCGCAGGCGGTAGCCGCTGTCTTCTTTGATGAAGAAATTTTTGAGCCGCGCCTCCGAAACGTCAGCGACAATGTTCGCGGAGAAGAAGCCTTGCCGCGCTTTTTCAATCGCGTCTTTGTCCAAGTCCGTCGCGAAAATCTGCACCGTGAACTTCCCTTTCGGCTTATGGGCGTCGATGGCTTCTTTCATCACGATAGCGAGGGAATACGCCTCCTCCCCCGTGGAGCAGCCGGGCACCCACGCCCGCAGCATCTGGCCTGGCGTGCGGCTGGCGAGCAGCGCGGGCAGTGCCTTTTTGCGCATCACATCCCACGCAGCGGGGTCGCGGAAGAAGTTCGTCACGCCGATGAGCATCTCTTTGAACAGGAGGTCCAGCTCCTGCGAGTTCTCCTGCAAGTAGCGCAGGTAAGCGGGCAACTTAGAGATCTGGTGGATGCCCATGCGACGCTCGATTCGGCGGAAGAGCGTGTTCCTTTTATAAAGCGAGAAGTCATTGCCGGTGTGGGCGCGCAAGAGGATGACGATCTTCTCCAGCGCACTCTGCGCCTTGTCTTGCAGCGTCCTATCCGCGTCTGCGACGAGCGGGTTCCGCTGGAGCTTTAGGAAAGCGAAGATTTTCTCCGGTAGCTCTTCTGGCGGCGCGACGATGTCGGCCAGCCCGGCGTCGATCGCGCTGCGGGGCATGGAGTCGAATTTCGCAGTCGTCGGCTCCTGCACGAGCACCACGCCAGCCTTCTCTTTGATGGCGCGCAGCCCTAGCGTGCCGTCGGAGCCCATGCCGGAAAGAATCACGCCGACGCTGTGTTCCTGCTGGTCCGCTGCAAGCGAGCGGAAGAAATAGTCAATCGGCAGGCGCAGTCCGCGTGGCGTGGTAGGCGCGAGCAAATGAAGGACGCCATGCAGGATGGACATGTCCTTATTTGGCGGGATCACATACACGCACTCGCGCTGCACTTTCGTGCGGTCCTTTACCTGAATGACGCGCATCTTCGTGTAGCGCTGGAGCAGCTCGGACATCATGCCCTTGTGCGTAGGGTCCAGGTGTTGGACGATGACATAAGCCATTCCGCTCGCCTCCTGCACATGCTTCAGAAATTGCTCAATCGCCTCCAGCCCGCCCGCAGAAGCGCCGATGCCCACAATCGGAAACGCCGCACCCGAAGACGCGGCGGTGGATTTGTTGCGGGGGCGCTTCTGTGGAGTTTTCTTTTTCATTCGGGAGGGAGCATGGCAGGCCGAATGCCGGGTGAACAGAGCGACGTGACAAGCTCGATCAACTTTGGGGCAATCGCATCCAGCGGCAGAACAAAATCCACATCGCCCGTCTCGATGGAACTCTTCGGCATACTGAAGTCTTCCGACGTGGGCCGGTCCTGCGCGATGACCGTTCCTCCTTGCTTGATGATCTGGACTCCGAACGAGCCATCGCCATCGCCGCCCGTGAGGACCACTGCGATTGCATTCTTTTTGAAGACCGCTGCGACTGACGCGAACAGCGGCTCGGCAGAGGGCCTAGCGTAATGGATCTTCACCGCATCGGAAGATGAGAGCTTCAGCCGACGATTTGCGGCAACGGAGAGGTGGTGATTCGGCGGAGCGACGAAGACACATCCAAGGCACAGCACATCGCCCGTCTGCGCCTGCTTGACGACCAAATCCGTGCGCTTGCCGAGGATCTCCGCGAGCACGCTTTTGTAGTCGGGAGAAAGGTGCATAACGATCGCGACGCTCGCCGGAAAGTCTTTCGGCAACCCGCCGAGAATCACAGATAGTGCCTTCAGCCCTCCCACCGACGCAGCCATAGCAATGACCGGAAAGGAACCGCTCGTGGGGGGGGCTGCTGCGTTTACCGGTGTAGAGATCGTCATCAAGGGAGAGAGAGTTCACTTTTTCACCACCGCCGCCAATGGGGTAAATGCCCCATAGACCCTTCAGGCAGGCGGCATTCCGCAAGAATTAAGTGGGATTGGGGCAAAGAAAAACACGCTTCGCTGCGGGAGGCTGGGGAGCCGAACCAGTGTTCCCCCCAGAATCCGGCCCAGTCATCCCCAGCTTTCCGCCGCGAAGCGTGTTCACTGCGCGCTAATTGGCAGGCGGGTGAAAACCCGTCAAGCACGCCATCGAATGATCCTCACTTTAGCGCCAAAGGACGACCTCACCCCGGACGCCGAACGGATTCCTCACGCGCCCAGATGCGTCCTGCTTTCGCTGCTTTGATGAACGTGCCCATGGACTTCTCATCCGGCAGTGCGATGAGGCCGGCGTCTGGCTTGAACCCGGCGCGGTCGAGCAGCACTTGCGCACCGCTCGTGTGGCCGAGGACTTTCAAATGCGCGAACGCATCGCTCACCCAGCCGATGGCCGCTGATTGCGTGGCCAAGTCCGCCGCGCCTTCCGCTGAAGCAAGAATGACGACGGCATCGAAAAATATCGACGGAGCTGAGGACAGCGGGAAGTCCGCTTCCACGAGTTTGCCCTCGCTGTCTTTCACCCCGCCGACTTTCGGCGCGATCACGGCGAGCGCTGCTTTCTCGGCTTTGGCATTGGCCCGGAGTTTGGCGAGAAGGCTCGCATCAAATCCGTCTGTGAGCAGCACGCCGAGCTTGCGGCCTTCGAGCGTGGGCTTGGCCTTTGCCATGATGCTCAGTGCGGGCGATGGTGCGAGATCGCGCGGTGCCACGGCGGGCGCGATGGCTTCGTCTTTCTCTTTCATGCCGAGTGCGGCGGTCACTCCGTCGTGAAGTGCCGCGTCGATATTGGCGAGATGGCCGAGCATCCGCAGCCGGATCGCCTTGCCCTCAACATGCGCCAGCTCGAATGCAAACGCGCTGATGATGTGCGCCTGCTCGGGCGGCAGCATCGAGCGGAAGAACATCCGCGCTTGCGAGTAATGGTCCGCGAAAGTCTCCGAGCGCCTGCGTTCTTTCACACCATCCATCGGCTCCGCGTAACTCGTGAAACCGCGCGTCGGATTTTCCCTCGGCGTTCCTTGCACGGAATTCGGCTCGTAGTTCACGCGGCCTTTCGGCACCTGCATTTGGCGCAGGCCATCGCGCTGGAAATTCTGCATCGGGCAACCCTTCGGCGCGTTGATGGGGATTTGATGAAAGTTCGGTCCGCCGAGGCGACTGAGCTGTGTGTCTTGGTAAGAATGGAGCCTACCTTGCAGCAACGGATCGTTCGAGAAGTCGATGCCCGGAACGATGTTCGTGGGCAGAAAAGCGACCTGCTCCGTCTCCGCGAAAAAGTTATCCGGGTTGCGATTGAGCACCATCTTTCCGACGATTCGCAGCGGGATGATTTCTTCCGGGATGAGCTTCGTGGGATCGAGCACATCGAAGTCCAGCTTGTCCGCTGTGGCTTGGTCAAACACCTGAAGCGCCAACTCCCATTCCGGGAAATCACCGCGGTCGATTGCCTCCCAAAGATCGCGTCTGTGGAAGTCCGGGTCTGCGCCGTTGATCTTCACGGCTTCATCCCAAAGCACCGACTGCGCACCGAGTTTCGGACGCCAATGAAACTTCACAAAACGCGACGCGCCGGCCGCATCAATGAGCCGGAATGTATGAACTCCAAAGCCCTCGATCATCCGAAGCGAGCGCGGGATCGCGCGGTCCGACATCACCCACATGAGCATGTGACACGTCTCCGGCGTGAGCGATGCGAAGTCCCAAAAATTGTCATGCGCCGAAGCTGCCTGCGGGAAGCCGCGGTCCGGCTCCATCTTCACCGCATGGACGAGGTCCGGGAATTTCATGGCGTCCTGGATGAAGAAGACGGGGATATTGTTACCCACGAGATCGTAGTTGCCCTCCGACGTGTAAAACTTCACGGCGAACCCGCGCACATCGCGCGGCATGTCCCCGGAGCCCGCACCGCCAGCGACAGTGGAGAAGCGCACAAATACTTCGGTCTTCACCGCCGGGTCTTGGAGGAATGCGGCTTTCGTGATGTCTTTCTGCGATTCGTACACTTGAAAATATCCGTGCGCACCGGAGCCTCGTGCGTGGACGATGCGCTCGGGGATGCGCTCATGATCAAAGTGCGTGATCTTTTCGCGCAGCACAAAATCCTCAATCAAGGTCGGCCCGCGAGCGCCTGCTTTGAGAGAGTTCTGATTATCCGAAATCGGCACGCCATGATTGGTCGTGAGCGTCTGTTTCGGGTCGCTCGTGGTCTGATGAGTCTCAGCCGGAGCGGCAGCTTGATTGGTTGCTTTGGGCGTTTTCGCCTTCTGTTTGTTGGGCATAAGTTCGGTTGTGGTTGGTTTTGGAGATTCGGTTTCAGCAGCGCGCATTGAGCCGGGGCCGCCGATGAGCAAATATCCTGCGGCATTAAGGGCGATGGTGTTGTTCATGTGAGTAATGCGGCTCAACGTTCACGCACTTTTAGAAGACCCTTCTCGTGAGCACTATGGGGTGAAACCCGCTTTCCTGAGGGGTGGTGACGGCTGCGTGATGTAGCCCGTAGCACAGTCCGTCCCGGCTGTGGGGCCAACGGGCGTCTCGCCCGTTGCAGGCCGACAGCAGCCGGGACGACTACTGGCCCCACAGCCGGGACGGACTGTGCTACATCACGCAGCGGTCACACCCTTCCTGAGTGCATCCGCACAGGCGGGTAACACCTCCTTGCTGGCAGCCCGAATACGTTCCATTTTTCATTCCGAAGGTTCTCAATCCCATATAATCCTCATTCGCTATGTTACGAAGCATCTCCACCATTCTGCTCGCCATGTTCTTCATCCCTGCGGGGGTGAACCATTTCGTGAATCCGCAGATGTATCTGTCCGTGATGCCGCCGTATCTGCCGTTTCCAGAGGGTCTAAATTACATCAGCGGTGCGGCTGAGATCGTCGGTGGCGCTGCTGTGCTTATTCCGCAGCTTCGACGCGCTGCTGGGTGGGGTTTGATCGCCCTGCTTATCGCGGTTTTCCCGGCCAACGTCCACATGGCGCTTTACGGTATTTCCGGAGCGAGCATCGCGCGATGGATTCTTTGGCTCCGCCTGCCTTTCCAACTCGTTTTGATTGCGTGGGTCGCTTGGACTTGTCTGCCCGCAGGGAATCAAAAACGCCCATTTAATCCCCGCGCTTAACAACGACACGCGTATGGTGTCTTCCGTGGTGAAGACTGCTGGAGCTCTGAAAACTTGCAGCGAATGCCGACCTACTCGTCCGCCGCCTGCTTGGTCTTCACCGCTGCGGCGATTTTGGCTTTTGTGGGCTTTTCGGCGCGGGGGGCGAACTCGAAGTTCACTTTGCCGCCTTCGCCGAGGACGAGGAATGCCTTGAAGGCGCGGCCGGTCCGGGAGCTGACGAAGCCGTTGATGAGGCCGGTTTTTCCTGTCTCCAAAAACTTCACAGCATCGCTGCGCATGAGCGTCTTTTTGAGGATCGTTTTGCCCATCCGGAAGGTGCATTTCTTCGTCGGTAATTGGTCGCAGACGAAGGCGCTTTCGGTTTCGAAAATCTGGCCGTCAGCGCAGACGCGGCATTTGCCGAGCGGCTCAGGCGTCACGTAAACAGCGGGCGCGCCGTCTTCGCCGGTGCCGTCGTCTTTCGGGAAATCGAACGTCGTTTTCCACTCTTCGCGGTCGAGCTTAATAACGGCCTTGAAAGTGCGCCCCATCTTGTTGCGGAAGCCTTCGAGCGGGCCGACTTTGCCTTCGCTGAGGAGTTTGATGACCTCTTCGCGCTCGAGTTCGCGGCTGGCGATGGTTTTCCAGATCGTGAGTTCGCAGCCGGAGCATTTGTAGCTGCGGAATGTTTCGTTGAAAATCGTCTCTCCGCACTTAGGGCATGAGACTTCGAGGGGCTTGAAGTTGCCTTGGATTTCGCCGCCTTCGTGACCTTTGACTTTGGCGACGATGTCGCCGGTGAGCCCGCGAATTTCCTGCATGAATGCGGCGCGGGAGAGTTTGCCGCGCTCCATTTGGCGGAGCTTGAATTCCCACTCGCCGGTCATCGCGGGCTGCGTGAGAGAGTCGGCGTGTAGGTTGCGGAGGAGTGTGATGAGGGAGATTCCTTTTTGCGTGACGACGAGGTCGCGTCCGTCGCGGATGATGTAGCCTTCGGTGAGCAGTCCTTCGATGACTTGTGCGCGGGTGGCCGGCGTGCCGAGGCCGCGCTCGCTCATGGCTTCGCGCAGCTCTTCGTCGTCCACGAGTTTGCCCGCGCCTTCCATTGCGGAAAGGAGCGTGCCTTCGTTGTAGCGCGCTGGTGGTTTGGTGAGGCTTTCTTTGACTTCGAGCGCGATGGTTTTTGCCTGCTCGCCAGCGTCGGCGGGCACGATTGCTTTTTCGCTGTCCACGCCTTCGGCTTCCTTGCCATAGACGGCCATCCAGCCCGGATCGACGATGATGCGCCCGGTCGTTTTGAACGCCTCGCTTTCCACCCGCGTGATGCGCGTGGTGTCCTGAAATTGCGCGGCTGGGTAGAAGACGGCGATGAAGCGTTTTGCGACGAGGTCGTAGATGCGCTGTTCTTTGTCATCGAGCCCGCTCGGCGGCGTGCCCGTCGGCACGATTGCAAAGTGATCGCTGACTTTCGCGTTGTTGAAAACCCGCTTGGTGGGATGCACCCAGCCGGCCTTCATCGCTTTGTCGGCGTGCCGCGCAAGCTCGCCGGAGAACGAGCCCATGACGCTCTTCGCCTGCGTAAGATGATCTTCCGGCAAGTAGCGGGAATCGGTTCGCGGATACGTGAGCACTTTGTGTTTTTCGTAAAGTGCCTGCGCGATTTGCAGCGTCATTTTCGCGGGAAAACCGAAGCGTCCGTTCGCATCGCGCTGGAGCGAAGTGAGATCATAAAGAAGCTGCGAAAGTTGCGAAGCGGCTTTCTTGGTTTCCTCGATGATGCCGGGCTTGCCAGCGCACTTTGCGGCGATGGCGTCGGCCTTCGCTTTTTCCCAAATGCGCTCGGGCTTGGCCTGTTCGTCGTCGGCTTTTTTTGTCTCGAATTTTTCGTCGAACCACCGCCCGCGATACACCCCGGCCTTCACCTCGAAATCGCCGAGGACTTCAAAATACGTGCGTGCCTCGAACGCCCGGATCTTTTCCTCGCGCTCGGTGAGAATCGCCAGCGTCGGTGTCTGCACACGACCCGCCGTGGTCTTCAAAAAGCCGCCGCCGCGTGAGTTGAACGCGGTGAGTGCGCGGGTGGAATTGATGCCCACGAGCCAATCCGCCTCGCTGCGGGAAGTCGCGGCGTCGGCGAGTGGCATCATCTCCACATCGCTGCGCAGCGAGCCAAATGCCTTCTTAATGGCATCCGCCGTCATGCTTTGCAGCCAGAGGCGCTGGATGGGCTGTTTGGCGTTTGCCGCGCGCATGATGTTGCGGAAAATCAGCTCCCCCTCGCGCCCGGCGTCGCACGCATTGATGATGTCCGTCACGTCCTTGCGCTTAATGAGGCGCTTGAGCACCGCCAGCCGCGGCGCACTCTTTTCGATAGGGGCCAGCGCAAACTCCGGCGGCATGTGCGGTAGGTTCGCCAGTGACCATTTTCCGCGCTTGATGTCGTGCTCCTCTGGCACGACTAACTCGAGCAAATGACCGACGGCGCTGGAGACGACATAGCGGTCGTTTTCATAAAACTCCTCGCCCCGTCCCGGCTTCATGCCGAGGGCACGCGCGAGATCTTGAGCGACGCTGGGCTTTTCTGCGATAACGAGCGTTTTCATAAAGTGTAACTTAGCAAAGGGGCAGGGGAGTTACG
>JAYTMG010000533.1:0-8596 GCA_043728745.1 Verrucomicrobiaceae bacterium | reverse complement strand
GCGCCGAGCATATACGTGAGGTCCGGCAGCAGCGGCGAATGGCCGTTCAATTTGGAATGATCATCGAGCCATGCGCTCAGCCGCCACGCGGCGATTCGGAGCGATTCCTCGGAACGTGCTGAGAGCATCACCGGCCACGCACGATCGCGGTCCTCACTCGAAACAGGCACCTCGATCCGCACGGGTGCTTCCGCAAGGACGACGTGCGCATTCGCACCGCCAAACCCGAACGAATTCACCCCGACCATGCGCCCGGCTTCCGAGTTCGGAAACTCCTCACTCTTCACGGGCACTCGCAGTTTCAACCCTTCGAAATCAATGTTTGGATTAGGGTTCTCGAAATGGAGATTCGCGGGAATCCGTCCATGCTGAAGCATGAGCGCAGCCTTCACCAATCCTGCCACGCCCGACGCCGTTTCGAGATGTCCGAGATTCGTCTTCACCGACCCAATAATGAGCGGAGCATCCGAGGCTCGATTGCCGCACAGAGCCTCGGCGAGCGCATGAGCTTCGATGGGGTCGCCCACTGCGGTGCCGGTGCCGTGCGCCTCGACATATCCGATTAGCGACGGCTCCACACCGGCATCCACGCACGCATCCCGCACGAGTCGAGCTTGCGCCTCCGGACTCGGGAGCGAAATCCCGTTGGTGTGGCCGTCCTGATTTACTGCGGAGCCGATGATGACCGCATGAATCGGATCGCCGTCCGCAATAGCATCAGAGAGCCGCTTTAACAAAACCATCCCCGCGCCTTCGCCGCGTACAAATCCGTTCGCCGAGGCGTCGAACGCCTTGCATTTTCCCTCCGGCGAAAGCATCCCCGCTTGCGAAAAGCCGATGAATCCATCCGGCGTGATCATCACCGTCACACCGCCGGCGAGCGCCGACTTGCAACGACCAGCGAGAATGTGTTCGCACGCGACATGCACAGCGGTGAGTGCGGAGGAACACGCCGTGTCCATCGCCATGCTCGGGCCGGTGAGATTCAGACAGTACGAGATACGATTCGCCGCGATACTGTGGGCGCTGCCGGTCGGCGTGTGCGCGCTGATGCCGGCGCGATCGGTCGCGCTGTGCTGGATGCCCTGATAGTCATTATGCGAGACACCGACGAACACGCCGATGTCCGTTCCTTTATCGAAATCCAAAACGACACCCGCGTCCTCAATTGCTTCCCATGTGGTCTCGAGCAATAGCCGTTGTTGCGGATCGATGTAAGCGGCCTCGCGCGGCGAGATGCCGAAAAACTGCGGGTCAAACTGATCGATGCCCTCGATGAATCCGCCGCGCTTTGCGACGGACTTTCCCACGATACCGGGCTCGGCGTCGTAGAACCGCTCGACATTCCAGCGATCGGGCGGGATGTCGGATACCGCTTCGCGTCCGTCCATGAGCAACTTCCAAAATGCCTCCGTGTCGTTCACTCCTCCTGGAAATCTGCATCCAATCCCAATAATGGCGATGCCATCCCTCGTAGTCCCCGCATGAATCGGAGTTTCGCTTCCGCGTAAAGTTTGCCGGCTGCTTACGGGGATGGATGTATTCGTATGGGTCATCAAATTTGTATTCGGGGATGATCGGCTGCGTGGATGTATCGCCCTAAAGAATTCCAAAATTAATACGGCTTTCCTGATTGGGAGCGCCGAACTGGTCGTCAACTATGTGCGGCATTGCAGGAATTATCGATCTTTCAGGGTTTCAGTCCGTTCCGGAGGGCTCCGTGCAAGCGATGTCGAGAGCGCTCACCCACCGAGGCCCGGACGAAGAGGGCTTTCTCCACCTTCCGGGAATCACCATGGCGTCCCGTCGGCTCAGCATCGTCGGACTCGCAGACGGGCAGCAGCCCATGTCGAACGAGAACAAGGACGTCTTCGTGGTATTTAACGGCGAGCTATTCGACCATCGCGAACGACGCGCCGACCTGGAAAAACGCGGGCATCGGCTCCACACGCACTGCGACACGGAGATCATTCCGCACCTTTGGGAGGAGCAGCACGAGGGCATGTTCGAGCAGCTACGAGGGCAGTTTGCCATCGCGCTATGGGATACCCGCCATCGCAGACTCACGCTTGGGCGCGACCGGTTCGGGATAGCGCCTCTTTACTGGAGCAGACAGGGCGACTGGCTTTTGTTTGCTTCGGAAATAAAAGGGTTGCTCGCATCCGGAATGATTACCCCGAAGGCTGATCTCCGCGGCATCGATCATATTTTCACGTTTGCCGCGATGCCTGGACCGACGACTTGTTTCGAGGGGATTCAACTTCTTCCCGCCGGCCATTTTTTGCAGATTACGCCTGGGGATAAATCGGGAGTCAAAGCACTGGTCACCGAGCGCGCGTTTTGGGAAATGGACTTCCCGAACCAAGGCGACGAGGACTCCGATGAAGACCCAAAGAAAGTCGTAGATGAGTTCGAGCAAGTGCTCCTGAACGCTGTGGAAAAGCGGCTTCGCGCCGATGTCCCAGTAGGCGCGTATTTGTCGGGCGGACTGGATTCGAGCATGATCGTGGCGATGGCGAGCCGGATCAAAGGTCCCGCCATTAACACGTACACGATTCGAGTGGACGACCCGGCGCTCGACGAGCTGAGTGCCGCCAATCTCTCCGCAAATCACATCGGCACCAAACCGCCCATCGTGCAGGAATTCCGCCCCTACGATGCTGTAAACACTTACCCGGAACTCATCCGCGCCGCGGAGGCTCCGGTCATCGATACCTCTTGCGCAGCGCTGCTCCAGCTCGCGAGGAAAGTCCACGAGTGCGGGCAAAAAGTGGTCCTCACCGGCGAGGGAGCCGACGAGTGGCTGGCTGGCTATCCGTGGTATAAAATCGCCAAGGTACTCGGCGCGCTGGATACAATCCCCGGCGTGCGCCTTAGCGACAAGGCGAGACGCGCGTACCTCCGGCTCAGTAAAGTGCCGCAGTATCCGCCCGAATATCGCCAAGGGCTCGAGGCAGCCGTAGGCGGGCCGAATGCGTGGATTGATTCTTACGGCGTCCTCGCGCTTTCAAAGCTTCGCTTTTACGCAGGGCCGATGCGGGAGTTGCTTAATCAAGCGAGCCCATGGGCGGGCCTCGGGATCAACTTGGACCGAGCCAAACACTGGCATCCGCTGAACCGCGGCCTGTGGGTCGGCGCACGCGTGACGCTCGCCGGCCATCTTTTGCAGGCGAAGGGCGATCGTGTATCCATGCACTCTTCGGTTGAAGTGCGGTATCCATTCCTCGATGAGGAAGTTTTCGACTTCACCGCGAAGCTGCATCCGCGCTGGAAACTGCGCGGCTTCCGCGACAAGCACCTGCTGCGACTCGTCGCCGAGCGGTGGCTTCCGCCGCAGATTTACAATCGCCGAAAAGTCATCTTCCGCGCGCCGCTCGACAGCTTCCACATGGACCCCGAGCCAAAATACGTCGGTGAACTCTTGAGCGACGAATCACTCCGCCGCACCGGCTACTTCGACATCGCCGAGGTGAACCACTGGCGGAAAGCCTTCCGTGAAATGCGCCCCGGCTCCGTTCCTCGTCTCTCCATCGAGATGGGACTCGCCGCCGTCGTCGCCACTCAGCTCTGGCACCACACCTTCATCGACGGCAATCTCGCGGATCTCCCGACATCCATTTTCACGCCGAAGACGTGGGACGTAGCATCAGCGTTCTTTGCGGAGTAGGCGCGGCTACTTGTAAGACTCCAGCGCTTCGCGTCCGCGCTGCTTGGACTCAGGATCATCCTTTTCGACGTCGGGCATCGCCAGGGCTTTTTCAATGAAGCGGCGGGCTTCCGCTTTCTGCCCCATCTGGCCGTAGGTGCGGCCAAGCTCGATGTAAAACATGAGGCGGTTAGGGTTAATCTTGATGGCCTGCTTTAAGCACGCGATGGCGCTCGCGTTGGTCGTCGTCGGCAATTTTCCATACAGCAGACTCGACATGGCTCGTTTCACGGAGCCGATGTCGGCGAGCACGCGGTGCCAGCGGCCCAGCACATACCACGCGGTGTCATTGGTCGGATCCAGCGCGAGGGCTTTGTCGGCGGATGCTTTGATCATCGGGGATGTCGCGGCTTTTTCCTTATTACCTAAATAGGCGAGCATCTTGCCGTGCGTGATTGCGATGGCGAGCTGCGCGTCGGAATCCGTGGGGGCCAATGCAGCCGCGCGCTCTGAATAGGTCAATGCGACGGCCCCGAGGCGGAGCTTCTCCTCCTTTGCCGCAGCATCGGTCATGAGATGGCGATACTGCCGCGCGATGAGGACAAGCACGCGGGCGTCGTTCGGCGCTAACTTTTCTGCCGGGAGGTAATATTTGAGTGCTTCTGTGGCGTTAAACTTCCGATCAAATACGTCGCCTTTTGCGATGAGATCTTCGACAGGCCCAGCGAGCGCCGTAAGACGGGAAAAGAGCAAAGCTGCCACGGCAGCGATAGTGAGAATGTTCATAGGAAATTTAGAGTTTGGATTCAGCGAGCCGAGCGGCGTTCAAAAGCGGTGCCTCGCTGAGCCGCGGGCCGATGAGCTGGAGGCTGGTGACCGATCCGTCTTTGTCGCGAAGAGGCACGGGAATCGCCACTGCCGGGTTGCCAGCGTAGTTCACCGCCACCGTGTTTTGCAGCGAGAGTGTGAGAGCTTCGAGGGCGGTCGTGCCGCCGAAGAACGGCACCGTTGGTGGCAATGATTTGAGTGTTGGTATGGCGATGAAATCGACGGATCGGAATACCCGCTTCATCTCACGTTGCCAACCAGCGCGCCGCTGGAGCGCACTACGGTAGTTCAAATTGTACTCGATCGCGCCCAACGCGAAAACCGCCTTGGTTCCCGCCGTGATTCCCGGCTCCGTATTCAGCTCGCGATCGGTCAACCACCCGTCCGCTACGGCGACCGTGCGTCCGTCTTTCTCCGCCTGTTCCCACTGCGCCTTAAAGCTCTCGGGAAGGGCAACCACGCGGAAGCCCTTCGCTTTCAGTGCGGCATCGACTGCCTCATCGAGCACGCGTGAAGTGCCGTCCACATAAAGCCGACCGATCGTTATTCCTTTTGCCGATGGAGCCGCGGCTTTTGCCGCTTGGTAACGCCCAGCAAAGCCCCGCTGCAAAAGGTCCATGCCCCGCACCAAACCCGCGACGTCTTTCGCCATCGGGCCGACCGTATCGAGATTCTTTGCTGAGATCGGGTAAACGCCTTTCGTGGACACGAGTCCGAACGTGGTCTTCAAGCCGGCAATGCCGCAGCACGCTGCCGGGACGCGGATCGAGCCCGCGGTGTCGGTGCCAAGCGCGACGTCGGCCGTGCCGTTCGCGACTGCTACGGCCGAGCCGCTTGATGAGCCGCCGGAGATAAGGTCGCGCTTTTTACTCACCGGATTTTTCGGCATCCCAAAGTATGCATTCCTCCCGGTCACGCCGAGGGCGAGTTCGGTGAGATTCGCCTTCCCTACGATCTGCACATTTCGCTCCCGCACAATCGCGAGGCACTCTGCATCGCGGCTCGCGGGCACACCGCGCTTCGCAAAATGCTCGGTACCTGCGGTGGTCACGAATCCCTTCATGTCGATGAGGTCTTTCACTGCGAGGCGCAGTCGCCCGCTGTTGTCCGCTGGCGGCCAATAGACAATGTACGCGTGGTCTGTCTTCTTATCCGCTTTCCCGCCAGCACATCCTGCGAGGACGCCTGCCGACACGATTGAGATTAGCACTCTTTCAAATTTCCCGTTTCCGACCGTCGGGCATTTTCCACCTGGCGCGATATTCTGTGAGTCGTCCATCACAGCACTATCGTTCGCGCACACACACGCGGGAAGTAGGGTGTTCACCCCACTGCGCCCGCCAGCATCCTTTATCGGAATTTGTATTCGACCGTGTGCTCGCGTCCGTCGTCATGCAGCGGGAGCGAAGTTTCCCGCTGCTCCGCACCATCGACGACGAGGATTGCGGTGCACGGAGAATCAGCGGGGAGCCGGGTGAATGTGATATGATAAACCGTTTGCAGGAACCGATAGTGGATCTTGTAGGTGTTCCATGTGATGGGCATTCGCGGCTCGAGTCGCAGTCTGTCTCCCTCACGATTCACGCCGAGCAATGTCTCGATCAGAAGCCGATACATCCAGCTTGCCGAGCCAGTGTACCAAGTCCAGCCGCCGCGACCGAGGTGTGGAACGACGCCATAGACATCGGCCGCGATCACGTAAGGCTCTACTTTGTAGGTTGCGACCTGTGCGGGGGTGGCGCTGTGATGGATCGGATTGAGCAGTGTGAATAGTTCCCAAGCGCGATCGGATTCGCCCATGACCGCTGTGGCCATCGCGGTCCAAATTGCACCATGCGTGTATTGGCCGCCGTTCTCGCGCACGCCGGGGATGTAACCTTTGATGTAGCCGGGATTGAGCGCCGATTTATCGAACGGCGGATCGAATAGCTGGACCAGCCCTGCATATCGCCGAACGAGGCGAAGCTCGACCGATTGCATCGCCAACCGCGAGCGATCGGGATCGCCCGCACCACTGAGCACCGACCAACTTTGCGGCAGGGAATCGATCTGGCATTCAGGATTCGTCCGCGAGCCGAGCGGGTCGCCATTGTCGAAGTACGCGCGGCGGTACCATTCGCCATCCCAAGCGTTCAGCTCGATGTTCTCCTTCAATTTCCGGGCTTCTGCGAGGCAGCGATCTGCGAATGCGTTGTCCTGCCGCGAGCGCGCGATAGCGGAGAACTTGATGAGCACGTCATATAGGAAAAATGCAAGCCAGACGCTTTCTCCGCGTCCTTCTTTTCCCACCATGTTCATGCCGTCGTTCCAGTCACCACAGCCCATCAATGGCAGGCCGTGCTCTCCAAATTTCAAACCATTCTCGATGGAACGAACGCAATGTTCGTAGAGCGTCGCCGATTCATCCGAGCGATTCGGCAAATCATAGAACGCCTCCTCTTCCGGGCGCACCGGTCGCGACTCCAAAAACGAAACTCGTTCGTCCAGCACGCCAGTGTCCGCGACGCAGGAGACGTATCGGCACGTCACAAACGGCAGCCATAAATAATCGTCCGAGAAGTGCGTGCGCACACCGCGTCCCGCAGGTGGATGCCACCAATGCTGCACGTCGCCCTCCCGGAACTGGCGCGCCGCAGCGCGCAGCAGATGCTCGCGCATCAATGCGGGCTCCGCATGCACGAGCGCCATGACATCCTGAAGTTGATCGCGGAAACCGTAGGCGCCGCCCGATTGGTAAAACCCGGTCCGCCCCCATAGTCGGCAGCTCATCGTTTGGTAAAGGAGCCAGCCATTTGCCATGACATTCACAGCCGGATCGGGGGTGTCCACATTCACTGCGCCGAGCGTCCGGTTCCAATAGCTCCAGACGCCTTCCAGCGCGCTGCGGCTGGACTCGGCACGACGGAAACGCTGGATCAAATTCTGGACCTCTGCGTGATTTCTGCCGACGCCGAGCCGGAAGGTGGTCTCGCGCTCTTGGCCGTCTGCCAGATCAAACGCGAGCTGCATGGCTCCGCACGGATCGAGGCCCGCGCCAACCTTCCCGGATAGACGCGCGTGCTTGAGCGCGGAGGGCTCCTCAAGGCTCCCATTGCGGCCTATGAATTCCTTGCGATCACCGGTGAGTGTGCGCGTGGGTTCGGTCACATCCAGAAACACGATTCGGCCCGGGAACTCCGTGTTGTAAGCGTTTCGCGCGAGTAACGCCGACGTCTTGATATCCACCGTGGTCTGCACATGAAGAAGGCTTTGATGCCTGAGTTCTCCGAGCACCCATTCGCAATAGCATGTGGCTGAAACGCGCCGCGGCCGACCCGAAACATTGCGCAGTTTCAGCACGTTAAATTTCACCGAAGCGTCCATCGCGACGAAGACCCAGAGCTCCGATTCGATGCCGTTTTCGGTGTGCTCGAACACACTGTATCCAAAGCCATGCCGGATGACATACGGCGTGGTCCCGCGCGCGGGCAGCGGTGTGGGAGACCACACCTGCCCCGTCTGTTCATCGCGAATGTAGAGCGCCTCGCCAGTGGTATCCTGGACGGGATCATTGCTCCACGGAGTGATGCGGAATTCGTGCGCGTTCTCGAACCATGTGTATGCCGAGCCGCATTCCGAAACGACCGTCCCGAAGTACGGATTTGCCAACACATTGACCCACGGAGCTGGCGTCATTTGGCCCGGCTGGAGCGTGATCACATACTCGTGCCCATCTCGCGTGAATCCGCCAAGGCCGTTTGAGAAAATGAGATCCCGATGTGGAAGCGATACGGGCGGACTGACGGTCGCAGTACGCGTTGGCCGCAAGATCGGGACCATCGGCTCGAGGACGCTTCGATGCTCCCATTGCTCCATCAAAGTTCCTTTCTCGTCATCGAGAACGATGCGCGCGACCGACTGGAGCAGGATGATGTCGTCATTCGGAATCTGGTCGAAATGCCGCACGAAAATGCCGTTCGGTTTTTCAAGAAGTTGCGCCTCGATCCCGGAAACGATCACGCTCGTGATCTGCTCATGCAGCGGCTGGCTGTAGATCGAGTCGTCTTCGTTCAAAATGACCAATTCCACCAGCAGCCCCTTCAATCGCCAATATGAGTGCGCTCGAATCAACTGGCGGACGAT
>JAYTMG010000532.1:0-12214 GCA_043728745.1 Verrucomicrobiaceae bacterium | reverse complement strand
AGCCACGCTGAAAAAACACGGCCTCACGCGGCTCTTCAGCGCGCCGCCGGATTGGGCGGGCTGAAGCGCAAACCGGCAAATGTAGCCACGCGATTTTCGCTCCCTCTTATGTTTATGAGGGGTTCCGGTCAATGCTGCCGGAAGTGTGGCTAAGACGTGCTTCGCGCAGCCCTCTGCGTGATTCTACAATCGCGAAGCGCACATTTTTCCGCCCGGCGCGCTGAGGACGTTTGCGCTTCGCGTTACGGGATTCACGCGGGGGGCCGCGTGAGCCACGACCGCAATCGCTGAGTTCGGTTTACGGCGTCGCCGTTTCCACTTTTACTCGGAAGAATCGACCCGCTGGAGTGCTGGCGGTGCTGACGGTGATCGCCGCTGCGACAGGGCCTACGCCGGTTTCTACCACGCTGGTTTCAGCTACGAGTGATGTGAATACGCCGCCTGTCGTGCTGCGCGCGATGGGTGTCCATGTGCCGCCGAGTGTCGTGGCGGCTTCGACGGTAATTGTCGCGTCGTTGTGCGCGGGGTCGCGGCTGACGTTGATCACGAAATTGCCGGGCGTTGCAGCGACGGTAAATGGCGAACCTCCGGGCGCGGTGGGCGATGTCAGCAGTGCGTATTCGACGATATTTTTCAGCCCGTCGCCGTCGCCGTCAGCATCGTTTGCGGAATTGCCAGTCGCGGATGTCGTGCCGAAATAAGTCTGCCGCCACGAGAGCAGCGGATTGCCCACGGTGACGTTGGCCGTCGTGTCGTCGAACGTCGTGATGGCTCCGTCGCTCGCAGTCAGTCGCAGGCTGTAGTTGCCCGTGGCATCGAACGTCACGCCCGTATCCACGGAAGTAGCGCTGGCAAATGTCACGCCGCCTTCCGGCAGCCACAGCGGGCTGAGGCTCGCTGGCACAGGCCGCGCGTCGTCGGTCACGGTGGCGTCGATGTTCCAGGGTCCGGAGCCCGTCAGCGCGGCACCGGCATTCACGTTCGGCCCGATGTTGGTCGGGAGATAGAAGTTCGCGTTATCAAAAACAGCGGTTGAAGCAGTCGTCGGCACCGCGCTCGTGATCGCGAGACCGACTAGCGGCGACGCACCCATGAGCGGGATGTTTTGGGTTGCGCCCCGCAGGGACCACGCGATGCCGTCGGCACTGTGGTAAGCGGAGAAGTCATCGCCCACTCGCACAAGGCGGATAAAGCGCGGCATCGTGTAAACAGTGGTGCCCGCGGAGGTATATGGCACCGCGCCTGCGGTGAGACGGGCTTGGTAGGAATGGGTGCCAGTGCCTTTATACATCGTCATCGCGTATGGCGCGCTGGTGGCGCTCGATGCGCGGGCCATGATGCCCACTCGGAATGATGCGTCACCGCCAGGATTCGTGAGGCTCGTCACTCGAACAACAAGATCGAAGTCGCCTGCGCGGGGAGCCGCGAGAAAATAAAATCCGTCCGATGTTCCGCTCGCGCTCAAGCCACTGCCAGCGCCGCTGAGCGTGATTGTGCCGCCGACCAGCGAGCCAGCCACCGAATCAGCCTCGCTCCACGAACCTGCGGCCGTGGTCGTGCCGACGGTTTGCGCAGTGAGCGTCTGTCCGACGTTCACTTTCACAGTATCGGTCACGGTATTCGTCCCATAGGTCGCGCTCGCTTGCAGGACGTAATCACCCGATGCCGAGAACGACGCGGCGACACTCGTGGTCGTGGCATTTTCAAAAGTCACGACTCCAGGACCGCTGAGCATCGTCCATGTGAACGGCACATTCACCGTGCCACTTGGAGTCGAGCGCGTAGCGTCCACAACAAGCATGATCCCGGTGGATGCAGGAATGGCGACTTCCGGGCGAAGTGGCGAAACGATCTCGAGCACCGGCAGTGCGTCGTCATCCTCAATGGTCGTGGTGACTGCCGAGACCGGGCCGAGGTCGTAACTCGCATCGGATGAAATCGTGACGCTCACCGTTTCGTCGCTTTCCTCGATCACGTCGTCATTGAGCGCGATGCCCAGCGGGGCGCTCAGCGCGCCGATGGGAATGATCACACTCGCCAGCGGTGCCGTGTAGTCGTCCGGCGCTGTAGCGGTGCCGCCTGCGGTGATAAACACCGTGAGCGGGAATGTCGTCGCGCCACTGCGGGTGATGACGTAATTCGCCGAACCTCCGCTCTCGACGATGTCCACGGGACCGGAGATCGAAACCGTCGGACGGTTGCTGTCGGTGAGCGTGATTGTGTGTGTCAGCGGCGAGCCGAGCACGCTGCCCGTAGGATTCGTGAGCGTGACGATCACAGTCTCCGCAGGCTCCGCGACTCCATCGGTGAGGATGGCAAATGGGAGCAGCTTCACCGTTTCGCCCGCTGCAAATGTGAGCGTTCCCGCCGAGAGAGCGTAGTCGCTTCCCGCAGTGGCAGTGCCGCCGACGGTGTATTGCACAGTGGCGCTCGTAGTGAGCGCCCGGTCAAGCACCGCCATGAGCAGCGGCTCGGTTCCTTCGCCTTCGCCCTTGGTCGATGCCGCAACGATGAATCGCACTCGCGCCGCGAGATCGTCGGCATCGCTGATGGTGAGCGTGTGTTTCTCCCGCGTGGATGAGATGCGGGCAAAACGCGCGTTGTTCAGATCGAGAATTGCCGTTTCATTTCCCTCGCTCACGCCGTCGTTGCGCACACGCACGCGGACAGTTTTCGACAGCTCGCCGGGCGCAAATGTGAGCACGCCGCCGGGAATCGGGGCATTGCCATTCGCAGCATCGAGGAAAGCCCAGTCGATATCGTCGCCCGCCGCAGTGCCGCCGCCGCTGGTGTATTCCACCGTTACGGTTTCCGCGCTTGCGACGTCGAGAGTCACGGCGATGTCGCGCCAGTCGTTGCCCGCAACGAGAGCCTCCGTCGTCGTTCCCGTGGCGCTGGCAAATCCCACCGACACGGGCAGCGTTTCATTATCGCCGAGATAAAGCGTCGCGCTCGCCGGACTGTCCGCGCCGTAGCCGGGGCCGCCGATGACCGTCACCGTCACTGTTTCCGTGCCTTCAAGCAGCGCGTCATTGATCGGCGAGACGATGAGGTCCGCGCCGGTTGCGGTGTCGGGAATGGTGATAGTTCCGCTGAGCAGGTCGAAATCGGTGCCGTTAATTGCGGTGCCGCTCACGGTGTAATTCACCACCAGATCGCCGGCGGTGAGTCCGCGCGAAAAGTAGAATTTTCCCGTATCAGCCGTCGTCGCTTCGGCCATGCCGTCGTTCCAAGTGGAGACCATCACGCGATCGCCGGAGTCCTCGTCTTTCAGCCGCAACGTTGCGCTTCCGTCGTTCAGGACTTTGTAAGTCGCGCCGGGTGTGATGTTCAAAATGATCGTCTCCGTCGGCTCCAAAACCGCGTCGTTGAGGATGGGAATATTCACCGTCGTTTCAACAGACCCGTTTGCCGAGAGCGTCACGCTGCCACTCGGCGCAGTGAAGTCGCTGCCTGCCGTTGCGGTCCCGCTGATCGTGTAGTTCACCGTGATGTTCCCCGTCGCGGAGCCGATGGCGCGGATGATAAATGTGCCTGCTGTTCCGGGCTCGGCAGGCGAAGTTCCGGCACGCACCGCGACGAGCGGTTTGTCGTCGTTGTCCGCGATATTTACCGTCGCGCTGAACGCCGTGCCGAGTTGGTAGGCGTTGTCGTAAGTCGTGAGGTTAAACGTCACGGACTCCGGGTCAGTCTCGCCGATATCGTCGTCGTAAGGCGTGATCATCACCGCCGCGCTCGTCGCTCCGACGGGGATCGTGATTTGCCCTGGCAGCGCGTAGTAATCCGTGCCGTGCAGCGCGCGGCCCGAAACTCCGTAATAGATGGTGAGCGCAGCAGCGGTGGAGCCGGTGCGGGTGATGAGCACCATTCCAGGATCGCGTCCCGCTTCATTCGCATCGGCATCAAGCGCGGTCGCGCTCACGACTGGCACATCGTCATCCGTGACAGTCACCGTCGCGGCGCGTTCTGCGACATCGCGGATATATGCGGCGTTGCTGGAGAGCGTGATGGTTGCATCCTCGGGCAATTCGATGGCCGAGTCGTTAGTCGGGACGAGCGTGACAGTCGTGGATGCAGCGCCTCCGGGAATCGTCACGGTCGTCGGCTGCGACACGTAGTCGGTGCCGTTCACCGCCGCGCCGCTCCATGCGACGACCACATTGAGCGCGCTCGTCGTCGCCCCCGTACGCGAGACGACGAACGTGCCATTATCGCCCGACTCGGTGGCGTAAAAATCCGGCGAAACCACTTTCACGACAGGCAGCGTCGTATCGTTATCGGCGATGACGATCTCCGCGACCCCGCCAACGCGGACCTGATATCCACCCACGGAAAACTGCAATTTCACAGTCTCCGGCCCTTCCGCCGCAGCGTCGTTCACGGCTGCGACAGCCACTGCGAGCGATGCCTGACCTGCGGGAATCGTGAATTTATAAAGCGAACCACTCGCGACGTAGTCGGGCGAAAATGTGTAGTCGGTCGTCTTGGTCGCCGTCCCCAAAACAGGCGCAACAGTCACATCCAACGCCGCAGTCGTGTCGCCTGTGCGGGTAATGACGAACGATCCATTCGCGCCGCCTTCCGCCGCGCCAGTCGCTGCGATACTCAACTCCGGCACACTGCCAGCGGTCCAGTCTTTGCCGCTCACCGTCGTGTTCGCGACAACGGTGACGGGGCTCACGTAGCTCTCGGTAAATGTGTAGCCGGTCAGCAACGTCGTAAATGTGTGGGCACCCGCACTGAGATCGCTCACCGCGTAGTCACCATTGCTGTCGGTGAACGCATACTTCGCATTATCGCTCGTCACGCGCACGCCGACGACCGGCTGCCCGCCATCCGTGATGCGCCCCGCGACAACGCCGCGACCATGCGCGCCCACGTTGACGACGACATGCTTCCGCGCGATGCCGCCCTTCATGTCCGACACCGTGCAGTGAACCGTCATTTGATCCACGCTCGGAAATGTCCGCGTAAAAGTCGGCGTGTTCGTCCCGTAAATTCCGTCGTTAAACTCCCAATGATACGCCAGCGTGTCGCTCTGCGCGTCCGTCGCATTCGCTGTGAAAGTGATACTCCCGCCCGCCGCGATGGTCGTCGCACTCGCCGTGAGCGATGTGAAAGTCGGCGCCGTATTTCCCGGAAAAGGTCCACGTTGATACGAAAAATCCAGCGATGGCGGAACCGTCGCATTTTTAGAAAGCACGGTGAAATGAATGTCCGACTCGTAGTCGCTAAACGTGCGCCCGACTACGATGCCGCCGTCCCCTTTCCCACCGGGGCTGCCGGGCGTCGTGTCGATGAGGTGCCCGCAATTTGTGCCGAGACCGTCGATGATCATCAGCAGCGAATTTGCCCACTCCGTGTTGTACGCCGGGTGATACTCCAAATAGAACCGCCGCTGCGCATCCTTGCCCACGCGAAACCCGTACTTCCTGCCCTCTTCGAGCTGCGGCTGGTCGTAGGCGAAAATGCGATAAACCCCGCTCGCACTTTGCGCGTCCGATGGTCGGTGAATATACGGATCGCTCAGCCAGCCGAGGTCGCGCTTGCTCTTCGTATTATAGTGCGCCGCGAATCCGCCGCCGCCGCCCATCACGTCGTAGCTGTTGCCATACTCCGAGTTTGCGCCGACGCCGATCGCGGAGCCGTCACTCGTCGTCCAGAAGTTCGCGTGGTTGCGCCCGATCGAATGCCCGGCTTCGTGGTTCAGCACATCCATTCCATCCCACGAGACCCACACACTGTCGCCGCCGCCCCACGAAATACCGCTCAGCCGAGGACCGCCGTTCACGCGGACGATCGTGCAGTTAAATTGATTCGAGTCGTAGCCGAGCTTACGCGCCTCCGAGCGTGCGTCGCTATGGACGAGCCCGAGCCCGTCCACTTCGCTGTCCTTCGCGATGTACCAAGCCTGCGAGTGCGGCAGCGTGATGAGCGGAGTCACGGACGAAGTCGTCGTCATGCGCCCGAAGCTGTTCTCCAAAAAGAACCGCGACACATTCCGCATATCCCCGTGCGCGCTGTCCTCCGTGTTTGGAGCCTTGAGCTGATCGGGATACGTGATGCGGATATACAAGCACCGGAAATTCCCAATCGCCTCGGCCGCCGTCCCAGGATGCGTGTCCTTAAAAAATCCCGCTCCCGCATTTCCCGACGCCATCAGCATCGACTGATATTCCTCCTCCAGCACGCGCACATGCGTCCCATTACAAAGCCGGATAATGCGTTCGCCAATCTCCACCGTCGGCGTCGCATCGCTTACTGGCTCTTCCGGCGCAGGCTCCGGCGTAACGATTCCCGAAACCGGGCACAGCGATTCCACCTGCGCGGATTCGGCGATGCGCTCGCCTTTTTCGAGCTGCCGAACCGCGTTCGACGCGACCGCAAACTCACGGTCAATCGCGACACCACGGAGCGCCACGGCTTTTGTCGTATTCAGCGTTTCCAGCTCCGCCGACACGCGCGCCTTGAAGCTCTTGCCGCCCGCCGTTTCGAAGTAACGCAGCGTCAGCTCCGTCCCATCCGCCACCGGCCCCTGCGGACGCCCGCGATACACATTCAGATTCCCCGTCGCCGAGACCGGACGCTCAAGCTGCTCCGTAATCTCCGCCGGCAAATCCTGCAAAATCACACGCGGCACGGCATGGTCGAGCGCCATCCGCGGGGTGCGTACGATCAGCGCCTTCATCTCGGGACGACGCTCCGTCGCCAGCCGCAAACCTTCTGCGCGCATCGCCTCACGCCCGGCCGCATCCGCCGCCTGCCAAGTTTGCGCCCATTGATTAAACGCCGTGATTTTCGAAAAGTCCGCGTCCCTCGGCACCGCCGCCGCAACCTCCGCAGAAATCGTCAGCGGGCCTGCATCTTCCGGCAGAACAGCGGCAGGAGCAGCAGTCGCCACGTCCGCAATCGGAGCACGCTCACGGGCAGGCTGCGGCGGCGTCGATCCGACTTCAGTAACTCGCTCGGATTGCCAAAAGTATGCGGTCGCACAGACAGCAACGACGATGGCGGTAGAAAGGATTTTTTGGTAGTTCATGCAGGTCGGGTGAGAAGGTGAGTTCCGGTATAATGGAGCGGATTTCGATCTGGTCGCGTGTTAGTTTGTGACGGTTTCGAAAGGATGAAAGGGCCTCGTGATTTAGACGAGAAAGGTCCAGTTTACGACTCCTTTATCGGTGAGTTCGATGCACCCTCGCTTCACCAATGCCGCCACAGTCGCAGAGATGTCTTCCTCCGAAAGCCGTTTCCCAAAATGCGCGCTTAAGCTGGAGCGAAGCGTCTTCTCCCGCTTTGGCCGGGAGCGAGGCGTCCGGGCAAACTGCTCCATCAAGATCTTCACGCGTTCTTCAATCGACGGCACAGAATCCGCATCCGGCGATTTCGGCTTCGATGCCGGCGGAAGCTTCCCGCTCCTTGCGGGCACCGGAGCTGGCGGCGCGGGTTTATGCGGAGGCCGGTGGACAGCCGCACGCACCGGGAAACACGGAATCTCCGCGAATGTCCCGTAGCGGTGCGCCTTGATGTGGTGAGCCCGCAGATGGATCATCAGCGGGTCGTAATCCGTGTCCTTTGAGAACACAAAAAAGTGCCCCGCCGGGTCCAGCGCCGACGCTTTTCCGATGTGATACGCCAGCACGAAATCCAGAGCGTTCTTCCCCTCGACCGAGAGTTTCTCGATACGAAATTGCCCCGCAAATCTCAGCATCGCCTGCACCAACTCGACCGGAACATCGTTCTGCCGTTTCCCAAAAATCAAAATCACCTCGATCTTCAGACCCTCCAAAAGGCTGAGGTCCATGTCGTGCCCGCGGACGTTTTCGTAGTCCACAAAGATATAGTTGGTGTGTGTCATGTTGTGGGAGTCGCGCGTTCAAGTTTCGCTGCATAGCAAAGCCGAACGGAAACGAAGCGCGAGCGGAAACTCTACCACGCGATGCCCAGCCGCGCCGCCATGCGACGCGGACGGACGAGCGCTTCTTCCATCCGGGCGGCCTCGTCTGCTCCGCGGCGATCGCGGCAATCTGGATGCGTCTCCGAGCTTTCGAGAATGCCGAGGCACGCCAGTGCGTGCGCGGTGCTGTGCTTGTAAGACGCAGCGCTGCCCTTTGCATCGAGACGAAACACTTGATCCTCAAACGACTGGAGCGCTTCGAACAACTTATAGACGCGCGTGTCGAAGCCTCCCCTGCCCGTCGGAAACATCTTCCCCGGCGCATCGTCGCTCAGCCACATGTCCTTCGCCGCGCAAATGAGCGGAGCTGCGCTCGAGGCCGCGCCGATGAGCAGCGGCAGGCCCAGTTTGATCGCCGTCGCTATCCCGAAATCGTCGCCACTATGCGGCGAAAAATCGAGCTTCAGGTCGCGGCACATCGCCGCCCAGTAGAGATAATGCGGCTCGTCGAGCGTGCTCACTTTTCCGCCGGTAAACCTCGGGTGCTGCGCGAGCTGCCACAGCAACCACGGCCCGTACGGCGTCGCCCACGGGACAAACGCAGGCTCCAATGCGTGAACAAGCGCGGGATGTGTGATGTGCTCGGCAATGGCGAAGTAGGCGTCGCGCCGCGGCTCGGGCTCCAGGATGTTGAGCAGCCGCGACGTCATGATCATCACTTCGCAATTCCTGTGCGCCTGCGCGATGTCGAGCAGCGGGTGATAGCGCTCCGCTTTGAAAACAGCGTCCTGCTCCGCCCCGCGTGCCGTGATGCCGGCGATGAACCGCGCTTCCGGCATCTCCTCGCGAAACCGCCGCAGAACTTCCGCGTAGAGATCGTTGCTCAGATCGAAAATGTATCCGGTATCCGCATTCAGCACGTACGCCATTTCCACACCATAATGTGCCGCCGTCTTCTCCATCCAGCGGAGTTGCCGCGCGAAGCCCGCCCAGTCTGGCTTTCCGTTTTGAAAAGGCAAAAGCACCGCGGGACAAAGCCGTGCCTTCGTTGTGTGTTCGGCGAGCTCCTCCTCCGCCGTCCATGCCCAGCGAGTCTCTTCCCAAGTGGTCTCAGGCGTCAGTTGATTCGGGTCGGTGATGAGCGGTTTCATTTCCCTGCGGCGGCGCGTTTGATGGCTTTGAGCTGCTCAAACTCCGGCCGGTTTTTGTAGTAGTCGTCCAGAGGATAGCACCCGCTGATGATGCCGTTGCGCGGTGCCGTGGTGCATTCGCTGAACGTGCGGCAGACGAATTTCTTTTCCAGCGGTTTGCCCGCGATCGCATCGGCGAGCATCGTCGGGTAGGAGAGCACCATTCGCCCGATTCCCACCGCATCCGCCCAGCCTTCGCGCACGACGGCTTGCGCGACGAGCGGGACGAAGTCCTGCAAATAAGTATAGCCGCTGCCGATGACGAGCATCCCTGCGGGGGCGTTCGCCTTCACCTCGCGGACCACGCGCATCTGCCGCGCGACATCGATGAGCGGGTCGGCGGCGGGCTGGTATCCGTCGCTCGGCGGAAACGCCGCAGGCCGCTGAAGGTGCGGGTTGTAATAAGGCGAGCCCGCAGTGGTATTGAGGATCTTCACACCAAGTTCGCCGCAGAGTTTCACAAACTGAAACGTCTCCATAAGGTCGATCTCCGTGGGCGCGTCGGGCTTCATTCCGAAGCCGTAGCGATATGGAAGCGCAGCGCTGAAATCCTCGGGGATGCCGGGCCCCGGCTTGCCTGGTTGCGAGAGTTCGGGGTCCGGACGAAAAGGGACCATGTCGAAGCAACTGAGCCGCACGCCAAACTCGATCGGGTTCCCATCCGCACGGATTCCAGCGATGATCTCGCGGAGCATCCGTGTGCGATTTTCAAAGCTCCCGCCAAACCGCCCCGGACGCGTGTGGGCACCGAGAAACTCGTGCAGCAAGTAGCCGTGGCAATGCTTGATGTCCACGAAGTCCGCACCCGCTTCATGGGCGATGCGGGCCGCTTTGACATAGTCGCCGATGAGCACGTCCAGCTCGTCATCGGTGAAGACTTGCGCGTCGCTCGTCACGTTAAATTTCCGGTCCAAAATCGGATGCCGAAATGCGACTCGCGACTCCCAGTTTTTGTCATGCGGACGGCAGAAACGGCCGGAGTGCGTGAGCTGAAATCCGATGACCAGATCGTCCACGCTGCCGTAGCGTTCGAGATGCGCGGCCTTGAGTATGCCGACAAGTTCGGCGATGCCCGCTTTGTTTTCCGCGGTGATGATGAGCTGCCGGGGATTTGCGCGTCCATCCGGTCGCACCGACATGGCTTCTGCGCCGCAGATAAGCTTCGCGCCACTGAGCCCGAAGCGATGCCAGCGCCGCCGCATCTCTTCCGTCACGCCGCCGTCAGTTGTGCCATCCCAGCCCTCCATCGGGTGAATGACGATGCGATTGCCGATCTGCTTTCCGTTAATCACCACCGGCCACGGCGCAGAAAGCGGCGAGGGCGACTGCTGCGCATCGTCGCAAGGAATCTCGATACCGAGCGAACCGCAAAGAGCGCGAAAAGCTTCGGGGGTTTTCACCGTGGCAATCTTTGCCGGCTGAAATGGAATAGGCATATCTCACACACACCAACAGAAACACGGCGCGCGGTAAAACACGCGTTTCCAGTATCTACGCGACAGCTCTCCGCGAGTCTGCCGAGACGTTAAGCCCCGGCGGCTTCCAGCGCTGCGTGGTCGATGGTGATGAGCCGTTTCTTTTTCACCCCAAGGCGCGGGATGCACTGGATGAGCGCCTTCGTGTATGCGTGCTGCGGGTTGCCGAGGATTTCCTTGGTCGCGCCGTACTCGACGATCTTCCCGCGAAACATGACGGCCACTTTGTCGGCGAAGTTGCCGATGATCCCGAAGTTGTGCGTGATGAGGATGATGGCCATGTCGAGCTTGCTGCGAAGCTCGCGAAACTGATCCATGATCTGCGCCTGAATGGTCACATCGAGCGCAGTGGTCGGCTCATCGGCGACGAGCAGATCGGGTCGGCAACTGAGCGCCATGGCGATCATCACGCGCTGCTGCATACCGCCGCTGAGCTGGTGCGGGTAATCGTGGAGCCGTTGCGCCGGGTTCGTGATGCCGACGAGATCGAGGTGCTTGATGATCTCGGCGTCAATGTCCTTCACATCGGGGCGATGAAGCTGAATAGCTTCGGCGATCTGATTGCGAATGGTGAAGACGGGATTGAGCGAAGTGCTCGGCTCTTGAAATACATACGCGATGCGCCCGCCCCGCAAGTCGCGCAGTTCCTCCGCCTTCATGGTGAGCACACTTTTTCCGTCGAAGATGATTTCGCCGCTGGCGTAGCGAGTCGGCGGCTCGGGCAGCAGTCGCGTGAGTGCAAGGCCGGTGACGCTTTTGCCGCTGCCGCTCTCGCCGACGATGGCAAGGGTCTCGCCTTTTTCGAGCGTGAGATTGATTCCTTTTACAGCTTCGACGACGCCGCCTTCGGTGTGAAAGTGAATGGCGAGATTGCGGATTTCGAGGAGTGGCATGGTTTAGGAGCGCTTGGGATCAAATGCTTTCCTCAGCGAATCGCCGAGGAGGTTAAGTGCGAGCACGAGGCCGAAGAGCGCGGTGCTCGCGGCGACGAGGTTCCACCAGACGAGCGGGTCGCGGCTCAATTCGGCGCGGGCTCCGTCGATCATTGTTCCCCAGCTCGCTGTGCCGACAGGACTGCCGACTCCGAGGTAGCTCAGGACGGCTTCCATGAGGATGACGCTGCTGAAGCCGAGGATGAAATTGATGATGACGAGGTGCAGCACATTGGGCAGCAGATGGCGCGTGATGATTTGCCAATGCGTCTGCCCGAGAGCGCGCCCAGCCATGACGTATGTGCGCTCGCTTTGCCGCATCGCTTCGCCGCGAATGAGGCGGCAGAGGCCGACCCAACTTGTGATGCCGAGGGCGATGGACATTTGCCAAAGCCCTTTGCCGAGAACCATCATCATCGCGACAAGCAACAACACGAGCGGGATGCTCGCGAGCGTGCTGTAAATGTATTGGATGATGTCATCGACCCGCTTCCGGTAGTAGCCCGCGAGTAGTCCGAGCAGCGTGCCGACCGGGATGTAAATGGCGCTTGTGAGGCCGCCGATGATCAGCGCGGTGCGGCAGGCTTTTAGCGTCTGTGCGAGGGTGTCTTTTCCGAGCGCGTCGGTGCCGAGCAAGTGGCGACCGCGGAGTTGTTCAGGCTCTTTTTTATGGAGTTCGTCGAGTCGCACGGTGGCGAGCGGTGCGCTGTAGGATTTTTCCTT
>JAYTMG010000531.1:0-1787 GCA_043728745.1 Verrucomicrobiaceae bacterium | reverse complement strand
ACAACTCGCAGAGTATGCAGACCGCGAAATTCCGACGGGGAAATTTGATTTGATCGGCTTCAGCATGGGCGGACTGGTCTCGCGTTACTACGTGCAGCGGCTTGGAGGCATCGACCGCGTCGGGCGCTTCGTCACGCTGGCCACGCCGCATCGCGGGACGGTGATGGCACGGCTTTTTAACGGAGCGGGCCACGCGCAGATGTGTCCGGGCAGCGCGTTCTTGCGCGACCTGGACGGCGATGCAGATGTTTTGAAAAAAGTGGGCTTTACCAGCTTCTACACGCCGCTCGATACGATCATCTTTCCCGCGAAAAACAGCGAGCAAACGGCGGCGAAGAATGTGCGAGTGTGGGGCACGATGCATCCTTCTTTTGTGCTGGAGAAACGCTGTATCGAAGCCGTCGCCCAGCTATTCCGATGAAAATCATTCTCCTACTCCTCGTCGCAATCACCGCATTCGCCGAAGAAAAACCATCGCCAGTAAAGGCGCTCATCCCGTGGCTGCTGGACGCAGATGAAAAACTGGAAGGCATTCCGTTCGCCGAAGTAATTTCGACAACCAGCGGGAAGCGCGTCATTCCTATCGACCGCAAGGAAAAGGAAACTGTGCGCATCATCGCGGGCATCGGCACTGCGCTGGATGGTGTCCTCGTGAAGATGAACGCGCCCGACAGCCCGACCAAGAAAAGCGGGCGCGTGAATGAAATGAGCAGCCATTTTGAAGACGCACTACGCGCGGCCCTCAACGGCATCGAGGGCTTTTCCTGCGAAGTCCCGCACACGACCGCCGGCGTAAAACAGCGCAGCGGATATCCCGATCTGCGACTCGTGGATAAGGCGACGGGACGCATCCTCTACCTCGACCCGAAGCTCTATGCCAAAGGCTCGCGGGGCAGTTCGCTGCGGACGTTCTATTTCACCCCGCGCCGCGAAACGAACAAAGTGAACGATGATGCGCATCATCTCATCGTTGCGTTTGAGCACGACAAAGGCACCTTCGCCCGCTGGGAACTCGTGGACCTTTCGAACTTCAAGGTGAAGCTGAAAGCCGAGTTCGAAGGCAGCAATCGCGACCTCTACCGCGACGACGCCACGGTCGCGAAAAGCGTGGAGGCGAAATGATCGGAGCACGAAGTTTCAAGTCTTCGCAGCCATCGTAGTCACCATTTATGAACGGCTATTTCATCACCGGCACGGACACGAATGTCGGCAAAACGCATATCGCGGCGATGCTCGTCCGCGCTTTACGGCGCAACGGCGCAAGCGCTGTCGGGTTCAAGCCGATTTGCTGCGGCGAGCGCACCGACGCCGAAGTTCTCGCAGCCGCGAGCGGGATTTCGGTGAATGACGTGAACCCTGTCTGGATGCGTCCGCCCGTCGCGCCATACACTGCGGCAATCATCGAAGAGCGGATGATCGACCTCGCGCTCATCCGCGAAAGTTTTGCCCGCCTCGCTACTACACACACGTTAGTCGTCGAAGGTGCCGGCGGCTGGTTGGTGCCCGTGGAGCGCAACTATTCGATGGCGGACTTGGCGGTGGAATTTGGCCTGCCGGTAATCGTCGTCATCGCGAATCGACTCGGCTGCATCAATCACACGCTGCTCACCGTCCAAGCCATCCGCGCATCCGGCCTGCCATGCGCCGGGCTCATTCTGAATCACACGACCCAAACCGACGGTGACCCCGCCGTGGTGACAAACCGCTCAATCCTCGAAGACATCCTCGACGTTCCGATCCTCGCCGAAGTCGCATACGGGCAGACGGAACTGGAGCTTTGGTGAGTA
>JAYTMG010000530.1:0-3729 GCA_043728745.1 Verrucomicrobiaceae bacterium | reverse complement strand
GTGCCTTTGCCGATGGCCAGATACTGGAGTTTCGTCGCGCCGGTGCGCCCGATGGCGACGCGGAGTTCGCCCGTGGTATCGAACGTCCAGCGTTGTTCTGCAGGCGGTGTGATTTGCGAGAAGGGGACTTCGACGCGGTTGGAATCCACGCTCGCCTTGCCGATTTTGTTGACGAGTTGGGCGGAGAGTTCCGCATCCGGCGGGACGTCGAGCGCGAGGATGGCTCCGGCGGACGGCTGGCCGTCCATGGCGAAGCCCGCCTGACCGCCGCGAATGACGATGCTGTTTTTGCGCAGGTCTTGTGGGACGAGACTGTCGGGATTTGCGTGGCGCTGATCCCAATGAATGAGCGTGAAAACGCCGCAGCGTGGCCCGCTCGCAGCGATGCTCTGGAGACGCTTGATTGCCGATTCGTTGAAGCCGGACGGGAAGTCCGCGACTACGAGAAACTGATATTTTTCCGCAACGACGCCGGCGTGCGCGTTGTATTCGCTGATGGTTTTGAACTCATCGCGCAGATACATCTGGATGACTTTTTCGATGTGCTCGTTCAGCTCGGTGAGGCGCTCTTCGATGTGCTCGGGCTGCGTCCAGATGCGGCGGTTGATCACGGACTCTTCGTGGTCGGCGATGTGCATGAGCCCGGCAAAGTTTTGGCCGAGGCCGACGGGATCGATGATGGTGCAGGCGACCTTGCCCGGCGGGAGCGTGGAGAGTAGCCGGAGGATGATATTATTGAGCCCCCCGATAAGCGCGGTGCCGCTGCTTTCTTTCGATTCAAAAAGGATGGAGCCTTGCTCCGGAAAGTTGAGGCAGAGCGGCACGGGGATGTGCGGAGCGCCGGGCAAGGGGAGCTGCGAAGGTAGGGCTCCGGCGAGCGTTTTGAGGTCCACTTCAAATCGGCCAAATCGGGCGAGCGGTGTAAATTCCTCAGCAGGCTTCCAGTTGTCCACATACTGTGGCGTCCATGCGGGGAAGTGGTCTGCTGCTGCCGAGCCGATGCGCTCGATTTCGCTGAAGAGCGGCTTGATTGCTTTGTTCCAGTCGGTCACGAGCGCGTCCCACTGTGCTTTGTCTTGGGCGGCCATCGCGGCATTTTCTGCGGCGTGGGCTTCGGTCAGGGCGGCGCGACGGGCTAAGGCGTCGGTGTTGATTTCGGCGACTCTCGCGTCGCGCAGGGCTTCGACTGCGGCGAAGCGTGGCTGCATGAGTTGCTTGTTTTTCTCCAACGCACGCGGGTGTTGTTTTTCCAGCTTGGCTTGGCCTTTTTTCTCGAAGTTCGTTTGTAATGCACCTGCTTGGTCCCATTGGGATTCGATCGCCGCCTTTGCGGTCGCGTACGCGTCTCCGATTCGCTGGCGTTCGGTGTCGTGATACTCCGTTGCCGCTGCCGCTGCGGCGTCGTGGGACTGAGCTGCGTAAAAGAGCTCGGAGCTGATAGTCGCCGCACCGTCGGCTCCTTGTTTTTTGCCCATTGCATGGAGCGCGAGCATCGCAATGAGCAACACGGCACACACTACGGCAATGATTGTGGAGCCTGCGAAAACTGCCACTCCAGCGCCTGCTGCCAAGAATGGAACGGTGAGTGGAAGAGGGAGCGCCGCAAACAATTTCGGCAGCGGGAATTTGCGAAACTCGCGGATCGCATCATTGGCTTTTACAACATGCTGCTCCAATTGAACGAGCAGCACGGGATGGCTTTTGGTCGCCAAAGGAGGGGCGTCTTTCCTCGGGGCGAGCAGTTGCCCCAGTGCTCCGTAGCCCGCAAAAGACTTCGCGGCGGCGCGGCGCAATCCTGCGAGCAATCCGCGCTGTTCTTCCAGTCGCGATGCGAATTTCGCAAACTCGGAATCCGCCGCGTGTAAATCGGCAGCGAGTTTGCGCTCGGAGTTCATCTTCTCCATTTGCAAACGTCCGACGAGTCCTCCGCGAGCGGCCTGCGCGCGACTTGGTAGCGATCTTAATAGCGAGGAATGGGAACGCTCGATCCACGCGCGCCGGTTTTCGTACACGGCGCGCACACTTCCGGCGTGGGCAGCAAATTCTGCTTCGGCTCCGGTGATGCGCGCGGCGATTCCCGATTCCATCGCGGCTGTCGCTTCGTGGTGTTTGCGGTTGAGCTGGTATCCGCGATTGCGCGTTTCCCGGAGGTGCGTTTCCTCGCGCTTTGCGAAATCAGCGACGGTCCGCTTGAGTTCCGTGATGAGGGCGAGGCTACGGGTTACTCGCAGGTCGATGGTGTTATTCACAGGCGGTTCGGATTTTCTTCAAAACTTTGTCGATGTCGCCCATCGCGGAGATGGCCTTCGCGATATCGACGGGCAGGGATTCGATGTATTTCTCGCCAAACTCGGCGGCCTTCGCATCGCGCCAGTAGCCGCGCGTGTGGTCCCATGCGGCGAGGAGCTCTTTGAATGCCTCGTTCAAATTGGATGCGCTACCGGCGACATTCATGGCTTTGGTGGTGCGACGGGCATCTGCGCCTCGGTGTAGGCGTCGAGCGCTTTAATGGAGCCGGTGATCTGCCAGATCCCGTTGGGAAGATCCACTTCGAGGAATTCGCGCAGGCTCATGAGTCCCTTCGTCATCGGCTCGACCACGCCTTCGTAATTGCGGTCCCATTGCTTCACCGCCTTCAGCTTTTCCTCGGCCTCGGCGACGAGCGCGCGCATCTTGGCGACCATGGCTTTTTCCCGCGCGGTGGAGTCTTTGAACTCGGAGAGCTTCGCGTTAAAAAGTTCCGCCTCCGCCTGGTCGAGCTTCCGGTTGCGGACGCGAATTTGCGCCTCCCAGAAATCGCGTTTTTCCTGCTCCAGCCAGCGCTTTGTCCGGCGGACTTCGTCGATGACCTCGTCCACGGAACGCCGCGCGCGCGCCTGAAAGACGATGAGCGCCGAGCGCAGGTTTTCCAGCGCGTCGGTATCTGTGATGCGTGCCTGCTGGTCCATGCGTCAGCGTTGGTCGAGATACTCTTCGATCCGCTGTGCCTTGCGGAGGAGGAAAGGCGTGTGCTTTTCCGAGACTTCCATGAATTTCCGAAGCACCTTCATCGTGGTCAGAAATTCTTCGGCAAACTTGCCCTGCTCCTGATCCTGCCAGGAACTTGTCAAAGCGACAAACCGAGCGTGGAGCGAAGCCGCGCGCGTTTGCATGTCTTCGTTGAAGCGCTTGAGTTCCGTCGCAAAGCGGCGGACTTCCTCCGGGTCCATGATTGCCTGTGCCATAAAAAGTGTTCCTGGTAGTTTAGAGGTTGATGTTTCTCGGCGGGCCAAAACAAAGGCCCGACACCTATCCATCGCAAATTACGCGATGCGGCGTCACTTCTTTTTCACGGAAATCGGCAGGAGAGAGTTCTCCCTCCGTCGGCTAATCTGTTTCGTAATCAGGGTCCCAGCGCTGCTTGCCTTTTGGCACGCTGGAGTTGTCCGAGAAAGCTTTGCACGACATCGCCTCGGTGTGTGCGTCGGCGAACAGGACGTTTACAGTTTCACGCTCTTGGTGGGTTCCAAAACCTTCGGTGCCGCCCGATGATTTGATATTGCAGTTCTGCGTCGAGAAGGCGTCCGATTGCCATTTGATCTGCTTGCCGGTGGTTTTCTCTACGGCTGGACCTGCGAAGATGAGCGTCGATTGAGGGGCTTTCCATTTCGATTTCAACGTGTCGAACAGCTTCTCGTTGATGCCATAGCTGATTGGAACTGAGCCCTCCTCGGTTTTCGGACGCGCGTC
>JAYTMG010000529.1:0-1666 GCA_043728745.1 Verrucomicrobiaceae bacterium | reverse complement strand
GCGTGTGGATACAGCATTGTTTCCTACAAGACGCCGTGGCTCATCATGTCGTGGTCGTGGCCGTTTTACATCCTCTTCGGACTCGGTGTAGTCGCGGCGGAGAAAAATGTCGGACGCCGCTTTGCCAACGTGGCGACCGGCCTCGTGGTACTGCTGATGGCGGCGAAATCGTGGAGCTTGAATTTTCACAACTACGCACCGCGCGGCGACACGTTTCCTTATCCGGAGTCATACGCTTACGTGCAGGCTCTGGACGATTTGCACAAGATCACAGACCCGCTCGATGCACTCGTCGCACTGGACCCGGCGAACCAGCACATCTCCGGCGCGATGATTGGCGGCGAGCAGTTTCCGCTTCCGTGGATGCTCGGACAATTCTGGCGCTTCGGGTGGTACGGCCGCGATGCGAGCGGAAAAATCGCGATGCCGCCTGATTGGAATCTCGACTTCATTCAGGCCCACATTGATGTCAGCGGCGAGGCGGAAAGGAATCTCACCGACGCGTACTTTGTGGAGGATTTTCAGATCCGGAACATGGGCGGCGATCGTTCTACGCTCTACTTCCGCGCGTCGGTTTTTGCCCCCGTTTTTCCGGGGCGAGTGCCGGAGTTCATTCCTGGTGTGAAATCGGAAAACATCCGATGAGAGTCGTCGCAGCAACCCTGTATTTTGTGGCAATCACTTGCGTCCTCGCAGTGGCCCTCTCGCTGGCGTCGCATGGGCTGACTCCGCTCATCGCAAGCCTTTCGTTGCTCGGCGGAATGAGCGTTGCAGGCTGGGCGTTGTGGCGGGATAGGGCTGTTGTTGTCGCATATCCGGTGCTCAACGGATGGGCCTGGTTCGGCCTCGGGCTGTGGTCGCTTTTCACGCTGCGCTGTTTTCTCTGGCTCACCTTTCGCGAGGGCGATGAGCTGAAAGTTCTCTCCTCGAACAATCTCGGGGACATGTCCATCCACATCACGTTCATCCGCTATCTCGAGAGCGGAGTCCCGTTCTGGCCGGACAATCCGATTTGCACCGGCGCGCCGCTCACCTATCCGGTCGGCACGGATCTTTTCAACGCCGTGCTGCTCTCCGTCGGTGTGAATCTCATGGTCGGACTCACGTGGGTCGGGCTCGTCGGAATGGCGTGCATGGGAGCCGCCGCGTGGCGATGGGGCGGAGCGTTCGTCGTCATCGGAATCTTGTGCAATGGAGGCGTGGTGGTCTTCGAAGAATGGATGCAGCCCGGCGCGAAATGGGAGTTCATCGACTACCTCGACAAGCGCTCATGGAACAGCATTCCGCTCGCCCTTCTCGTCACGCAGCGTGGCCTGCTCTTCGCGCTGCCCGCCACGCTTCTTCTGATGGACAAATGGCGCACGCGATTTCTCGGCGTTCCGCGTGCGGGATGGCAACTTCCTGTTTGGGGTGAACTCGTCCTGTACGCGACGATGCCGCTCTTCCATCTCCACGCATTTCTTTTCCTATCGGTCGCGCTCGGCTGGTGGATCGTTGCCGTTCCCGCTGCGCGAAAGGATGCGTTCCGTCTTGGTATCTGCGCGCTGATTCCGGCGACGGTTCTCACGATGCTGGTGACGGGCGGTTTCCACGGGCACGATACCGTCGCGCGGGACTTCGGGTGGACGTGGGAAGCGCCGGATGACGAGCACCCGGAACGCGCGTC
>JAYTMG010000528.1:0-8452 GCA_043728745.1 Verrucomicrobiaceae bacterium | reverse complement strand
GCCCGCGCTCATGTTCGACGCCTCGGTCCGTGGATCGCTTTACCGCTACAACCGTTTCAACGAACTCGACTTCCAAAGCCTGGACCCGAGCGTCTCTCTCACATGGCTTCCGGGGAAGCTGGAGAACACCGCGCTCTACGTGCGGTATGGCTACAATCAGCTCACCGCCGCGTCAGACGGACACGAATTTTTCAACAGTCACTCGGTCGCCATCGGCGCGCAAAAAGCGTGGCCGCTCGCCCGCGCTCACTCGGTCATTGCTGGCTTACAAGCGCAGTGGAGCTGGGCGGCCCCATCCGAGTCGCAGCGCGATGAATACAGCGCCTACGTCGGATACCACGCGGACATCGCACGGAATTTCTCTACCGATTTGAACTATCGGTTTGCCGTATTCGATTACCGCGACTCCCCAATCGGACGGCGCGACCGCAGCCACATTTTCACGCTCGGCTTCCGCTATGCGCTGGAAGATTGGCTCTCGGTTTCCGCGACTACATTCTGGAACTCCAACTCATCGAACCACGATGTGTTCAGCTACGAAGTCTGGAACATCGGCGGCAACCTCGGACTCTCCGCAAAGTTTTAAGGCGAGATTTACCGCACAAACTCGACATTCACCGGTGCGCCGACTTCGCCGATGATTGCTTTGAATTCCAGTCGCCCCGTCTCCGCGTCCACGGCGTGCAGAGCGAGGTCGTTGCTCGCCTGTCCGGCTGCGATGAGCCACTGACCATCGGGCGAAATATCAAAGCCGCGCGGCACTTTTACGCGAGCATCGGCGATTTCCACGAGCGTGAGTTTCCCGTCTGCGGCGATGGAAAACACGGCGATGCTGTCGTGTCCGCGGTTTGAGATATAGACGAATTTTCCGTTCGGGTGGCAGTGAATCTCGGCGCTGGAGCTGCTCTCCAGCTTCGTGCCCTCGGGGAGCGTGCTCAACGTGTGGATCGGCGTCAGGACGCCATTTACCGCGTCGTGGACGAACGATGTGACGTCGCTCTTCATCTCGCCATTTACGAATGCAAATCCGCCTTTGGGATGGAACGCCAAATGCCTCGGGCCGCTGCCGGGATGGACGCGTCCACTTTTTGGATCGCTCGGGATCAACGTCCCGTTTTCCGCGTCGAATTTGTAGATGAAAATATCGTCCGTCCCGAGATCGCACACATAGACAAATGCGCCATTGTCGTAGATTGCGTGGGCGTGCGGCTCCTTCTGGCGAGCCAAATCCGGGCCGCTTCCGACATGCTTGATCGAAGCGCTCATCGGAGCCAGCGAACCGTCCTCTTTAATCGGCAGACACGCGATAGAACCGCTGCCGTAGCTCGCCGCGAACACGTTGCGCCCCGAGGCGTCCACGCACACATGGCAGTTACCCGAGTCCTTGGTCGGTTCCGAGTTCAGCTTGCGCAAAGTGCCGTCCGCCTCGATGACAAAAGCGCCTACTGCGCCGCCGCCTTCATCCAGCACGGAATAGAGCAGTTTCCGCGTCGGATGGAGCGCCACGAACGATGGATTCGTGGCCTTGGCCGCCAGCCCAAGAATTCGCGCATCGCCGGTCTGCGAGTTCAGCGTCCCGTGATAAATCCCCTCGCTCAAACCGGTCTTCGTATAAGTGCCGACGTAGAAGGAGACATCAGCAGTGAGCAACGGCGCGGCGGTAGTGGTGGTTTTCATCCGGCGCTGCGTAACAGTTTCCGTTGTTTGAGCAACCCGCAAAGACGCCGATAAATGAAGCCTCGACACATCCGCACCGCTGACAATAAGCAGCGGTATGAAACTCGCCTCAATCCTCATGCTCACCTTCATCGCCGCAGCCGTCGCTGCGGAGCGACCGAATATCATCTTCATCATGTCGGACGACCACGCGGCGCACGCGATTTCGTCCTACGGCTCCAAGGTGAACCAGACGCCGCAGCTCGACCGACTCGCGAAAAACGGCACCCGATTTGCCAATGCGTTCGTCACCAACTCCATTTGCACGCCGAGCCGCGCCACCCTCCTCACGGGCAAATACTCGCACCTGAACGGAACGCCGGTTTTCAACAACTTCGACGGCTCGCAACAGACTGTCGCGAAGCTCATGCACGGGGCGGGCTATCACACCGGGATGATCGGCAAATGGCATCTCGGCTCCGACCCGACGGGCTTTGACCGCTGGATCATCCTGCCCGGCCAGGGCGTGTATAATAATCCCGCATTCATCACCCCGGCGGGCCGCATAACGGTGAACGGCTATGTCACCGACGTCACCACCGACCTCGGGCTTGAGTTCCTCGAAACGCGCCCGAAAGACAAACCGTTCCTCCTTTTCCTCCACCAGAAAGCGCCGCATCGGAACTGGACACCGAGCGAAAAGTACCGCGAGGAGTTTGCAAAAAAGACCTTCGCCGAGCCTGCGACACTCTTCGACAAATTCGAAACCCGCCCAGCCGCGCTGCCATCGAACGAACAGACCGTCGTCGGCGATTTGAATAACCGGGACCTCAAGCTCGAAGGCCCCGGAAACGGCCCCAATATCGTACCGACTGAACTCGAAGTGAAACAGGCCGACGGATCCGTGAAGAAGCTCACCGGCGACGAACTCACTCGCTATAAATACCAGCGCTACATGCAGGATTATCTCGCCTGCGTGCAAAGCGTGGACGACGGCGTGGGCCGCGTTCTCGACTACCTCGAAAAGTCGGGCCTCGCAGCGAACACCATCGTTTTTTACACGGCGGATAATGGATTCTTCCTCGGAGACATGGGGCTTTACGACAAGCGCTTCATGTATGAGCCGAGCCTGCGCGTGCCTTTGCTCGTCAGCGGTCCCGGAGTAAAAGCGGGCGAAGTCACCAACGCGTTCGCGCTGAATACCGACTTCGCATCCACCTTCCTCGACTACGCCGGATTGCCCATCCCCGCCGACATGCAAGGCCGCTCGCTCAAGCCCGTGCTCGCTGGCGAAAAGCCCGCCGACTGGCGCACCGCGATGTATTATCGCTACTACCACGACCCCGGCCACCACAACACCCGCGCGCACTACGGAGTCCGCACCGCGACCCACAAATTGATCCACTATTGGAAGTTGGACGCGTGGGAGCTTTTTGACCTCGTCGCCGACCCCGGCGAGCAGCGCAACCTCGCCAACGATCCAGCGCACGCGACTAAACTCGGGGAGCTCAAACTCGAACTCGCCCGTGTGAAAAAGGAGGCGAAAGACGATGACCAGTTTGCGGATAAATTCCCAAAAGACGGCGTGGACGCAGCGAACACCGCAAAGCCACTCGGCGTGAAGACTATCGCCGAAGCAATCAGCGCATCGGCCTCAAAATAGAGTCAAGTCCCACGGTTGACGGGTCGTGAAGGCGCGAGTATCCTCGCAACGCAAAACATGCAGAAGCTTGAATTTACAGAGGCTGTTGAACTCATTACCGATGCCGATCCGCGCTATTCGCGCGAGGCGTACTTCTTCCTCCGTGAAGCGCTCGACCAGACGGTGAAAATGCGGAAACGCCAGCTCGGCGAAGGCGGTCACCTGACCGGCGCACAGCTCTGCGAGGGCATCCGGCTTTGCGCCCTGAAGCAATACGGCCCGATGGTCACGACCGTCCTTGATTACTGGGGAGTCAAACTCACAGCCGATTTCGGCGCCATGGTGTGGAACCTGATCGAGCTCGGGGTGTTCGGCAAAACTCCGTCGGACTCCATCGAAGACTTCAAGAATGTTTACACTTTCCACGATGCATTCGTGGCTCCGTATCTTCCGGAAGGCGCAGGGAAAAAAGAAATTACGCCCAAGCGCATCGCGCGAGTGAAGTCGTAGCCCGTTCGCAGCATGGGCCGTTTCGCCAAGGTTCTCGCCGACATCGCAGCTCGGCTCAAGGACGCCGGAGAGTTCACACTCGAAAGACGCATTAGCGCCTACAAAGCGGCACTCAAAGAGAACTCCGATTTCATCACAAACCAGAAGCGTGATGTGTCACGTCCCGGCCTCGCCGAGGGGCGGGAGCGTGCGGAAAGCCTCGATGATTTTCTCATTCACCTCCTCGACGAAGCCGCAAGAGCCGCCAACTCCGGAGTGCGCATCCCGCCGGTGATGGTCGTCGTCGCACTCGGCGGATATGGCCGCATGGAACTGAACCCCGTGAGCGATGTGGATGTCACATTCATCCACGGAGGAGGCCCGAAATTTCCGCCCGGATTTGAATTCATCGTGCGGGAGATTTACGACATCGTCAGCGGCTGCGATTTCTCGCTCGGACACAGCACGCGCAGCCTCAACGAAACCATCGCAGAGGCGAATAAAGAGATGCAGTCCAAAACCGCAATGCTCGAATCCCGCCTGCTTTGGGGCTCCGAGAAGCTGTTTGAAAAATTCCGTGAGCGCTTCGAAAAAGAGTGCATCAATGGGAAAGTGGAAAATTACCTAAAGGAGCGTGTCGCCGACCAAGCCGAGCGCCACGGGAAATACGGCGAAACGCCCTACATGCAGGAGCCCAATCTCAAGAACGGGTGCGGCGGACTGCGCGATTACCAAAACCTGCTCTGGATGGCGCGGGTGAAATACGGCGTGCGGACAACCGCCGAGCTCGTGGAGAAAAAGTACATCAACGAAAGCGAGCAGACGGAACTTGAGGACGCCTACGAGTATATTTTCCGCCTGCGCACCGAGATCCATCATCTCACCGGACGGCACACGGACATCATCCTCACCAACCAGCAACTCCCACTGGCAAACCGGCTCGGCTACGAGGTCAGATACCCCGACATCCTGCGCCGCACCGAGGCATTCATGCGCGACTACTTCCGGCACGCGCGCAACATTTTCGAGCTCACGGAACTTGTCTCGGAAAAACTCGCTCTGCCCACCGCGCAAGCGCAGAAGCCACTAGGGTTATTTCGCTTTCTCCCGTTTCGCAAGCGAACCACCGGCAAGGAAATATTCGATGGGCTGATTGCCACCGGCGACCGACTGACATTTGAAAACCGGCAGATCTTCAAAGCGGACCCTCCACGCATGATGCGCGTCTTCCGGCACGCGCAGCAACGCCAGCTCGTGATGACCGCCGAGTTGCGCCAGCTCATCCGGCGCAGACTCAAATACGTGGACAAGGACTTCATCCACGACCGGGTAAATGCAGAAGTGTTCGCAGAAATCCTCCGTCAAAAGGGCCAAGTCGGGCCGATTCTACGGCTGATGCACCGCGTCGATTTTCTCGGAAAGTTTCTGCCCGAGTTTGGAGGACTAACAGCGCTCGTGCAGCACGAGTTTTTCCATCGCTACACAGCGGACGAACACACGCTGGTTTGCGTCGAAAAGCTCGACGGACTGCTCGACAACGAAGACCCGAAATTTGCCGGCTACAGCGAGCTCTTTCAGAAAATGGAAGACTCCTTCCTGCTCTATCTCGCGCTCATTCTGCACGACACCGGCAAGGCTGCAAACGTCCGCTCGCATTCCGACGTGAGCGCCCTCAACGCACAGACCGTCGCCAAGCGGCTGAAGCTCAGCGTGGCTCAACGGCAGTTCCTCATTTTCCTCGTCGATTGCCACGACCAACTCGCCAAGACCGCACAAACCCAGGACCTCGACGACACGGCGACAATCGAAGAATTTGCGGGGATCGTCGGCGATCAGGCCCGGCTCGATGCGCTCATGCTTCTCACCACCGCCGACGGCCTCGGCGTAGGCGACGCAAAGATGTGGAACGACTGGAAGATGTCGCTCATGTGGAATCTGTACCGGCAGACCACCGCATTCTTTACCGACGCAGCAGCCTATCGCGAAAAGCGCGCAGGCCATCGGAAGGAACTCCGGGAGGAAGTCGGCAAGCTTCTCTCGGAAAAAGATTGGGAGTTCGAAATCGACGAGCATTTCAAGTCCATGCCCGATCGCTACTTCCTCAGCGAGCGGCACACTGCGGAAGTTATCGCGCATCATGTCCAACTCTTCCGCCAGTTTCTCGAAGAGCGGTGGAACGACGATGAATCCATCCTCCTACCCATCGTGGACTGGAGCGCGCACCCACACTCCGGGCACAGCACGCTACAAGTGGTCACATGGGACCGCCATCAACTGCTCGCCCGAATCTGCGGCAGTATTTCAGCGGCGGGACTCAGTATTCTCAGTGCGGACATTTTCACCCGCGAAGACGGACTGGTTCTCGACACGTTCCGCATTTGCACGACCCGCTTCGAGGCAATCACAGACAAACGCGACCGCGATCGCGTGAGCAAGCATCTGACCGAGTCGTTGAAGAATGAGCACTTCGATTTCCTGCCGCTCATGAAAAAAGCGTTCGGTCGTGTCGGAAGCACCACGCTTGATTTCCCCACGCGCATCACCATCGATTCCGATTCGCACCCGCAGTTCACCATCGTGAAATTGACGACCCCCGATCGCCTCGGCCTCCTCCACGATCTGCTCCGCGCAATCAGCGACGCAGGCTTCGAAATCAGCGCAGCCCGCATCGCGACGGAAAAAGGAGCTGCCGTGGATACATTCTACGTCGGCGAGAAAGTGGGCGTCGAAAGCACCAGACAATTGATCATGCCGAAAACATCGAATCCGGAAGCACTTCGCCGCCTCCGGATCGCGCTGGGCGATGCCGCGCAGTTACCGCAGTAGCGTCACTCCACCGTCGATATCGTACGCACTGCCGGTAATAAAGGCCGCTTCGTCCGAAACGAGAAATGCGACAAGTGCGGCGACTTCGGACGGTTCTCCCATCCGTCCGATCGGCTGCCATGCGGACAGCTTCTCAAACATCTCGGCCTTTTGGTCGGGGTAGTTTTTTTCCAGATAACCGTCCACGAACGGAGTGTGAATGCGCGCGGGACAAACGCAGTTGCAGCGGATGCCCTTGCCCACGAAATCGCGAGCGACGCTCATCGTCATACTGAGCACCGCGCCTTTGGTCATCGAATAGGCAAATCGGTCCGAGATGCCGAGCTTTGCGGCCACCGAACAGAGGTTCACGATTGCGCCGCCGCCGCTCATCTTCTCCACGCCAAAATGCAACCCGTGATAAACCCCACGCACGTTCACCGCGTAGAGCCGGTCGAGGTCTTCGGGCTTCGTGCCGAGCACATTGCCGATGTGGGCGATACCCGCATTGTTCACAAGGATATCGAGCTTCGGCACTCCGGAAAACGCGACGCGCATCGCCTCGGTATCCGAGACATCGGCGGGCAGAACGGTGCATTGCCCGCCCACTGCGGAAATCGCCGCGAGCGTATCGGCGGCGCGCTCGGCGGAAAGCTCCACTGCAAAAACATGCGCGCCTTCTGCGGCGAGCCGTTCTGCAATTGCGCGGCCGATGCCCGAGCCGGCTCCGGTGACGACGGCGGTTTTGTTGTTAAGTCGCAGCATGGTTTTCAAACAGGATACTCCCAGCCTTTGCGGTAGTCGCGGCGAAGGAGCTTGTTGGCTTCAGCATCGCCGGAGCACTCCCATTTATCCGCGTCCCAATGGATGCTGCGACCGAGCTTCATGCTGGCCATACCGAGCAGCGCCATGTTTGTGGCAAGGGCGATTTCGCCGATATCGGCGATGGGCTTCGCTCCGGTCTTGATCGCACCGAGGAAATCGGCCCAGAGCTCCTTGATATTCTGTTCATCCGGCGCGTTGAGTTTCGCATCTTCGTGAATGACAGCGTCTTTGTCGTTGCTCGGATAGAACGTCCACCCCTTCTGCCAGCCCATGTGAAAAACACCCTTCGTTCCGTAGAAATAGCAGCCGACGTTTTCGCCTTTGTCCGTGGGGTTCCCCGCGAATTTCCGGTGCTCCCATTGCACATCAAATTTATCGAACTTGAACGTCGCGAGCTGATGATCAGGCGCGTCGCTCGTCTGTTCGTTCGCCGTGAGAATCGGCTTTCCGGCAATGGGACGTCCACCCGAACTGAAGATCGTGGAAGGAGCGCGTTCACCGGTGATCCAGAGCACTTGGTCAAGCCAGTGAATGCCCCAATCGCCAAGCTGGCCATTTGCGTAGTCAAGATAACTGCGGAAGCCGCGCGGATGAATCGCACCGCGCCAGGCTTGATCCTTTTTACGTGGGTCGCCGCCGTTGTAAGGACGCAGCGGCGCCGGACCGCACCACATTTCCCAGTCGAGTTCCTTTGGCACTTCGACCGTAGGAAGCGGCTTTTCCGCGCCGCCGCCGTAGTGAACGAAACAGCGCACCATCCCTATCTCTCCGAGCTTTCCGCTGCGGATGAATTCGCGCCCGCTCACGTTGTGCGGCGAGACGCGGCGGTGCGTACCGACTTGCACGACCCGTCCGGTCGAGCGGGCCGCTGCGACCATTGCCTTGCCTTCCAGCACGGTGTGCGAAATCGGCTTCTCCACGTAAACGTGAGCCCCGGCTTTCACCGCCGCGATCATCGGCAGAGCGTGCCAGTGGTCCGGCGTGCCGATGATTGCGATCTCCGGTTTCTCCTTCGCGAGCAACTCCCGATAATCG
>JAYTMG010000527.1:0-13820 GCA_043728745.1 Verrucomicrobiaceae bacterium | reverse complement strand
TTTCCGACGGTGACGGGGCAGAAGCTGTCATCGACGCCTCTACTGCGCATGATGGCGAGCATTTCGTGGCGGAGTGGCTGGCTGGCGGCGGCGGCTTCGAAGCGGTTGCGCTGGCGGGCGGTGCGGAGGTGGATGGCGGTGTCGAGCATGATGGGGAAGATGCGGCGGATTTCTTTGAGGCGGCTGCCGGGGAGGAGTGCGGTGAGTGTGAGGTCGCGTGGCGGGGGCTGGCTGTGCCTTGCTGCGAGGGTGTCGAGGAGGGGGTGGCCGGTGCAGATGGCTTTGAGGCCGACGCCTTGGTACATGGGGACTTCGAAGGGGAAGAGGCAGAGCATGAGGTCGAGGTAGCGTGCCATTTTGGGGATGCGGTCTTGTTTCCAGGCCCATACTTGGGGGGAGATGTACTGGATGCAGCGGAGGTGGGGGAGGCGGGCTTTGGCGGCTTTGGCGAGGCGGAGGTTGAAGCCGGGGTAGTCGATGGTGATGAGGGCGTCGGGCTGCTCTTTTTCGATGTCGGCGAGAATTCGGTCGAGCTGGGATTTGAAGTAGCTGTATTTTTTGAGGACGTCCCAGATGCCGACGACGGCTTCGTCGGCCCAGTCGAAGATTTGTTCGCCGGCGAATGCCTTCATGGCTTTGCCGCCTGCGCCGAGGAAGGTGGTGTCGGGTGCGCGGTCGAGGAGGGCGCGCATGAGCTCGACTCCGCGGGAGTCTCCGCTGGCTTCGCCTGCGACGAGGTAGAGTTTCATTGGGACTCCTCGATGCGGCGGGTGATTTCGAGGGCGAGCTCGAGTGCGGCGGTGGCCTGGCGTCCGGTGACTTTGGGCTGGGCTCCGGCTCGTGCGCATTCGACGAAGCTGATGAGTTCGCGTTTGAGGGGTTCGTCTTTTTCGATGGGGACGGGTTCGCGGACGATGCGCTTTCCGGCGAATTCGGTGACGATGGTGCTGCCTGCGGCGACGCCGAGGAGTTTGCCGATGAGGGTGCTTTCTTTTTCGTCTTCCCGTGCGACGCGGAGGAGGTAGCCGTCTTGTTTTTGGTAGTCGAGGGAGAGGTATGCGTCGGGCTGGAAGACGCGGATTTTGCGCACTTTGTCCTGGCTCATGCGGCTTGCGGTGATGTTGGCGACGCATCCGTTTTCGAAGCGGATGCGGACGTTGGCGATGTCTTCGCGTTTGCTGAGGATGGGGACGCCGACGGCGTCGATCTGGACCCAGGGGGAGCGGACGAGGTGGAGGATGATCTCCAGATCGTGGATCATAACGTCGAGGACAACGCCGACATCGAGGCTGCGTCCGGGATAGGGGGAGAGGCGGGTGGCTTCGATGAAGCGGGGTGCGGTGAGGCGGCCTTCGAGTGCGGACATGACGGGGTTGAAGCGCTCGATGTGGCCGACTTGGAGGACGAGTTTGCGCTCCTGGGCGATGTCGCAAAGTTCGCGGGCTTGCTCGGGTGTTTCGGTGAAGGGTTTTTCGACGAGGACGTGCTTGCCGCGCTCGAGGAGGGCCTTGGCGATGTCAAAGTGCGTGACGGTGGGCGTGGCGACGGTGACGGCATCGACGTGGTCTGCAAATACGGCGAGGTCGCTGAAGGGTTGCGCGCCATATTTACCGGCGATGTCGCGGGCGGTTTCCTCGCGGGTGTCGAGCACGGCGGTGAATTTCGCGCCGGGCATCTCGCTAAAGATGCGGGCGTGGTTGCGGCCCATGCTGCCGGTGCCGACGACGCCGAGGCGGAAAACGGATGGAGAATTATTGCTCATGCTTTTAGTCCGAAAACGGAAATTTTGTACTCGGCAGCCAGCGTGGCGACGCGGTCGCGGTCCAGCACGATGGTCTGCCCCGCCTCCACGCCGATGACGCGCACGCCCGCAGCCGCGCAGGTCTCCAGCGTCACGGGGCCGACGACGGGGACATCGAACCGGAGGTCCTGCCCCGGCTTCGAGACCTTCACCATCACGGCATCGCCACGGCCCAGCGAGCCGCCGCGCTTGATGCACTCGTTGGTGCCCTCGAAGCCCTCGACTGCGAGAACGGTGCCGTTCTTTACGAGCACCGTCTGGCCGATGTCGAGGCGGCTGACTTCCTTGGCGATCTCGTAACCGTAGTGGAGATCGTCCTCGACGCGGGGCTTCACGCGCGGACCGGCCACGAGGCCTTCGCCGGCGAGGTGGTCGTCCATATAAGTCGTCGCGGAGATGAGCTCGCAGCCGGCTTTTTTCATCTCCTCGCCGATGGCGGCAAAGATCGTCTCGGCGTTGCGGCGCTTCAGTTTCGCGAGGAGGATGAGCGCTTTAAAGTCGGGGCGCAAATCGAACAGGTTCTTCGGTGCGATCTGCCCGGCCATCACCCCGCGACGCGCGCCGGTCTTTTCCACGAAGCTGCACATTTTCCCGAGCTGCCCGACGCGAATCCACTCGATCTCATCGACTTCTTTCGCGAGCGCCTCGTCCGTCTCGCCGGTGAACGCGACCGCCACCACCCGCTTCACGCCTGCCTTCCGCGCACCACGGACCATTGCAAACGGGTAGGTGCCGTTTCCGGCGATGATGGCGAGTGTGTCGGTGGTGTGCAAAGTCCGCGGAGGCTATCGCCCGGCATCGCCGCGTTGCAAGGCGAGATGCGATGGGCGGGCATGGACGGGCGTGATTAAAAGTGGAACCGAGTCAGGGCGATGATGACGCGTGGAAATATCGATTGATGAATGTCGATTGTTGATTGTTGAATTGTCGGAAGGTGACACGGCTCGCGAGAGGCGGAAAACTTCAACAATCAACAATCGGAGCTCATCAATCAGCAATCAGCCGGATGAGTATTACAATTCCACTGTTAATCACACCCGGCATGGACTCAGGGTTTTCACTGAGCCAGAGCAGGGGGTTTCCACCCCGACTATGGGCGTCAAACCTGCTTTCAAAGAAGCACTAATTATTGATGCGTACCTACGTCCATCACGCTCAGGAACCCGGCAGTAGAGATGCGCCGGTTGGGAACTTTGGAGGTGCCAATGTCCGACTCTACTTCATGAGCCGTGATCTCCGCCTACTTGCTCTGTTCATCGGCATAGTCATGGCAGTGGCGGCGGTGCTCGCATGGGCGATGCGCGGTGCAGATTACGTAGCGCCCTTGTCGAAATCTCCGTCTGAAAAAATCAGGTTCTTGCTTGCGTCATCATCGCCGGATTCCGTCGCGTTGATTCACTCCATCCTCTCGCTGCACGCGGCTCCTTCGGAAACGCTGAATGGCGAAATCCTGAGTTCCGCTTTGCCGGAAAAACCGAAAGAGCTCGCACTTGCAGTGTGTGACAGCCTTCGTGGGAATCCCGCCGAGCCGACCGCTGAACTCCTCATTCTTGCATATCAAGTCAGCCCGTTGCGCGCCGCAAATGAGGCCATTGGGGACATGTATGCACGGCTTGGGAAGCCGAGCCGGGCGGAGGATTACTATCGTCGTGAACTGGAGTTGCATCCGTCCGAGGCGCTCCGCGCGAAAGTAGTCGGCCATTTTGCCCGAGACGGTGCAATCGGTGCGCTCGCCTCGTTGTTTTCTGATCCTGCGTTTTCTCCACACTTCCCGCTCGAAATGAGGCTGAAAATCGCACTCCATCAGCGGGATTGGCGATTGGTAGCCTCGGTAATTGCCGAGATGGAACTTCGTTCGATTTCCTCCCTTCCGCTGATGCTCGCACTCGCCGCCGGGCTCGCTTGGTGCATCGTCGGGCTTCACTGCGGGCAACCCCACAAAATCTTTTGCTACCGGACCGTAGTGCCGTTGTTCGCAGTTTGTGTCGGTGCCGCCGGTTCGCTCTTTATAAACTTTGTCGCGGCTTGGGAGGACAGTCTTTTGGGCGTAGCTCAAACCGGTGAGTTTCTAGCGGATTTTGGATATTTCGCCGGGGTGGTGGCGCCGCGGGATGAGGTCCTTAAACTCGTGCTTCTACTGCCGTTTCTGCCGACATTGCTATCGAGGCGGGACCCTCTGGAAACGCTGATCATTTGCGGCTCTGTCGGGCTCGGGTTTGGATTGGAAGGCAATCTCCAGTTTTGCCGACTCACGCGACTCGAGGACGCGGTCGGACGGCTGCTTACAGCCAACTTTTTTCACTTTGCCACAACGGCCCTCGCTGGCGCTGCGCTCTGCAACGCACTCCAAGGCGGGCGGTCGCAGTTCCTTCCGTTTCTCCGTACGCTTGCCGCAGTCATTCTCGCGCATGGTATTTATGACGGATTCTCCCGCATCGAAGCGGTGCAGTCCCTCTCGTGGGTCAGCGTTGCCAGCGTGCTGGTGATTTCGAAGCTCTTCTTTATGGAGCTTCGGCGGTGGCGTGACCGTTTCACGGATCAATGCTTCCTCGGTGCGACGTTGGTGATTTGTCTCACAGGACTCGCTGCTGCTGTTTTGGTCACAGCATCCATTCACGCAGGATTGAGTGTTGCGCTGTGGACTTTATTGAAGAACGCCCCGTATTTTATCCTCACGGGACTCGTGTTCTTCCTGCGATTCGACCACGATCTCACCCCGGCAAACCCCGAGCGCAATCCCGCTTCATGATTGTCGCACTCACGCTGGCCGCGATCGCGTTGATCCTCAATATTCTGGGGCGACTTCGGATATTAAAGGATGACGCCGCTCTCCGCGGAACCGCCCGCAGAGCTGTCGCGGCCTGTCCCGGCGCGGAGCTGGTCTTCATGGTCATTCGTTGGGAACGCTCCCGGATTGGAGCAGGAATGTGCGCTGTGTCGCTTTCGCTCGCGCTGCCGTTGGTGGGGGAACTGGGCGTCCAGTTCCGCGAGTGCCCGGATGAGAAGTCGTTCATTCCAAAGCTGATCTTCGTCGTCCAGACGACTCTACAAGAGCAGGCCCATCAGGTAAATTCCGAACACCTTGAGGGGGACCGGGCCCGTGCGATGGAGGCAAAGCGCCACAAGCTTCAGCGGGTTCGCCGATATCTAGTCGATTGGTATGCGTTGCTTCAATTTCGGGAGGGCTATCTTTGCAGCGAGATGCCCGAGGAAACCGTGGAGTTTAACCGCTACGCTGCATCGTATCACGCATTGCTCGGGGTTTCAAAAAGCGAGGCTTCGGAACTCTCGCGCTTGGAGGCGAAGCAAGGCGCAGTCAGCACAGGCCAGGACGATTTGGTGATTGTTTCGAAACGCTGACGATTCCAACTAAGCCTGCGGTAAGAGCGGCTGAGCGATGTTTCGCGTCGTATTGTCAGACGATGACGCTGGAAAAAACGATACTTGCCAAATCTCGGCTACGACTCGGCATCGCCAATGTCGGGGCTTGGGTAATTGCCGCGTGTGCTGGGCTTTTCTGGTTGCGCGGTGCAGGAGCGGGGGTTCCCGATTTCGGGACGTTCACGCTCATCTTCATGGTGGCGATATTTGTGCAGGCGGGGTTCGATTTTATAGGAGGAGCGGTGCTGATTTCGGTGCCACGCCCTTCATACGTTTCCTTCGCTCTTCGGTGGGTTCGAGGAGTCGGGGGACAAAGTTTTGTTCTGCTCTGCGTGGCACTCCTGCATTGGGTAAGTCTTGCGGTAACGGGTGGATTTTGTCTGGCGGTTTTGCTGTCGTCGATTGGTCTGGCGGTTGCGAGGACAAGTCTCCTGCGAATCATCGGGGGCGTTCAGATCAATTCGGGATTTCATGGCTGTGGAGACGTGATGGTTGCCAAAGCGAGCGACCCCGCATTCACTGGAGGCGTGCTCGACCTTACTCGTGGAGCTAAAAGCCTGATGCCCGAGCGCTGGCTCTGGGACTTGCCCGAGGGAGCGCTCGAGGTCGAGTCAGCCCGCCGAGAATGGCAGATCAAACACGGATTGGCGGTGAAAGCTTTTGGCTTCGTTTTGCTATGGAACCTGCTCGGAGCTTCGATCGGCCCCGTTGTCTTCGACTTCGGTGCGAGAACGCCCACTGCAGCGATCTTCGGCCAAGCGTGCTGGATGACGCTATGGGCTTTTTTCAGTCTTCTTATCCTGCCGTCCGTCAGCCGTGGGGTGGTTTTCGCTGCGGATGATGCCGCTGTTGCCGCGGGGAGAGATCCTCGCGGATGGATCGCGATTTTCCCAAGCCTCGTTGCTGAGGACGGAAGCGACAATGCGATAGCTCAAACGATTTTCTATCCGGTCCCATCTACCGCGATGCGGCTGCAACAACTTGGACAAAGTCCGCCCAAGGTCGTATTCGGAAACCTCTCCCGATCTTATCTTTACTACTCTTGGTCCACCTTCACGCTGTTGGGGCGCACAGTTCATTGCAACGTCGGGCGTCCAGAGCTTTGGGTTTTTCCTCCGGCGGCGTGAGCTGCCGGGGAGAGGCGTTTAGCCGATTACGCCGCCTTCTCCGCGTAGCGATCGAAACGATTCGAAAGGATGAAAAAGGTCGGAGCCCAAAGTCCAACAAAAATGCCGAAGCGCTCGCCGTGAGCCTGAGTCTCTGCGGTGTTGCCGCCGGTCAGGAACCAAATTGCGATGGAGCCGAGGATTGATGCAAAACCGAGAATAAAACAGAGATTGCTGAGCTGTTTGAGTTGAGTGGATTTCATAGGACGCTTGTTTTTGTTTAATGGATTCTTCGATGGTGCTCCGCGAACGGTATTTGGTGCGGGGCGTGGCTTCGCGAGTATGAATGACCGTTGCTTCGTTTGCGGTCATGGCGCGGATGCGTGGAGAGCCCAAATAAAGAAAACTTATTCCGGCACCTGCGGGTGCATCATCGGCGTTTCTATACTCGCTGGAGTTTTCAAACGCTCCCGCACTCAACAAACGAAAACAAAAAAACAACACATGAAAAAACTATTCCTTATCGCCACAGTATTCGCAGCCACTCTTGCGATGCCAGTCAGCAACGTCTTCGCGGCCGAAGAGAAAACCATCGTCGGCGTCGCAGCGGGTGCCGGTCAATTCAACACACTGGTCGCCGCGGTTAAGGCCGCCGGCCTTGTGGATACGCTGAATGGCACGGGTCCATTCACCGTCTTTGCACCGACCGATGCCGCGTTTGCGAAGCTGCCCGCCGGGACTGTGGAGAATCTGCTGAAGCCCGAGAACAAAGACAAACTGACGGCAGTTCTCACCTATCACGTTGTGGCCGGGAAGGTCATGGCGGCAGATGTTAAAACATCGAGCCCGAAGACCGTGAACGGCAAGGAAATCGCCATCAAAGTTGATGGGGGAAAAGTGACCGTTGGCGCGGCAACTGTCGTGAAAACTGACATTGCCGCGAGCAATGGCGTCATTCACGTCATCGACACCGTTTTGCTCCCGTAACCGCAATTCCGTGCGGGGCTGACGGCGAAGGCTGTCAGCCCCGTTGACGGTTGCGTGGGCCGTTGGCATGTTCCGCCGATGATTACAATGAGCGATGGCGGAACTGGAGAAGGAAGGGGCGACCGATGAACCCGGAGGATCTGCTCCATTTAGCTACGACGTTTCGCGACGCTGCTGCGGGCGACCTCGCGCAGGCGCAGCAGTTGAACGACATTCACTGGGCCACGTTCCGCGCTCACGAGCGGCTCGACTCTTTGGAGCAGCAGCTCTTTGTAGGGCTGGAGGTGAAGGTGGACTGCAAGGCGGGTTGTTCCGCTTGCTGTCACCTCGCAAAAATTGATGCGCGGGCGCACGAGATCTTCGCGCTCGCAGCGTGGATCAAAGAAAATTTTCCGGAGCCTGAGCTGGCTGCGCTCGTTGCACGCACGAAGGCTCACGCGGAAGCAGTCTCGGGCCTCTCGCTTGCGGCGCATCTCCGAACGGTTCGCGCTTGTCCGATGCTTCTCGATAACCGATGCAGCGTGCATCCGGCGCGGCCGGGCGTTTGCCGCATCGGGCACTCGACGGATGTAAGCATCTGCCAGCGGGCCTTTGAAAACCCGAACGATCTTAAAGCGCGCGGCGGGCATAATGCGGACGTGAAAGCTTCGTTGACCGCAGCCGCTGACGGTTCGACATTTGCATTCCTCGAAGCGGGCATGGACAAGACGACCTACGATTTGAGCAGCGCGCTCTATGAAGCGCTGAGCGATCCCGAAGCGCTGAATCGCTGGATCGGCGGCGACCAGGCGTTCTCGGATGCGGCGAAGGCGAAACAGGAAGGCTTGGGTTAAATTCGGAGTGCTTCGTGTAGGGCGTTGCGGTATCTCGCTGGCGACATGCACCGTTTGAAAACACTTTTGGACTACACACTCTGGCCGGCGATCCTTTGCGGTGGACTCGTGGCGATGAGCTTTGGCATCGCGAATGGGCACGGTCCGATGACTTTTAATATCACGTATCTGTGCATCGCTGCGACACTGTTCGTGCTGGAGCAAGTCCGCCCGCATGAGCGGGAATGGCAGCGGTCGGATGGGCAGATGCTGCCGGATCTCGCTCACACACTGCTTACGAAAGTGTTGGTGCAAGTAGTCCTCACTTCGCTCGCGTTTACTGGGATCGCCAGCCAGGTGGAAGGCAAGCCTAGTGGCGGGATTTGGCCGGGGCAGTGGCCGATGGCGGCGCAGATCGTTTTGGGGCTCATCGTGGCGGAATTCGGGCTGTATTGGGGGCACCGAATCGCACACGAATGGATGCCGCTTTGGCGATTCCACGCGGTGCATCACAGCTCGAAACGGCTGTGGTTTTTTAATACGGGCCGTTTCCATTTCATCGACACGATCAAGAGCATGGTTCTCGGCGCGCCACTCGTCGTCCTAGCGGGAGCGCCGGGCGATGTGTTGGTGTGGGGCGGTGCGATCACGGCGTTTATCGGCATCCTTACGCACTGCAATGTTGAGATGCGATTTGGCTGGCTGAACTACGTTTTTAATACGCCCGGTCTTCATCGGTGGCATCACTCAATGGATCTTCGCGAGGGGAACAAGAACTACGGGGAGAATCTCGTGCTGTGGGATCTGATTTTCGGCACGTTCTTCAACGACTCCACCCGCCGTCCGCCCGCAGAAATCGGCATCCGCGAGGCCATGCCTGCGAAGTTTTTCGGCCAGCTCGCAGCGCCGTTTCGCTGGAGCCGTTACCAGCGCGACGCTGCGGTGAAACCTGCCGCGCATCCGGAAAATACGTCCTTCAAGTAGTGCAAAAATGGGTTATCGTCTTCACATGATTCAAAATCTAAAAGTCATCCTTCTTCTGCTTCCGCTGACCGCGATGGCTGCGGATGATCGTGTCCTTTTTAACCGCGACGTGAGGCCTCTAGTCGCCGAGTATTGTTATCACTGCCACGGGCCGGACCCCGGCTCGCGCAAGGAGGGGATTCGTTTCGATCGAGAGGAAGGTTTCTTCGGCAAGCGCGAAGACTCGGAACCTGCGGTGGTGAAAGGACACCCGGAAAAGAGCCCTCTTTACACGCGGATTACATCGGGGGATTCGGACGAAGTGATGCCGCCGCCGAAGGAGCACAAAATCATGAAGCCGCATGAGATTGCGGTGCTCAAAAAATGGATCGAGCAAGGCGCGGAGTGGCAGCCGCATTGGGCGTTCATCGCGCCCGCGAAGCCTGCGGTTCCCGCTGGAGCGGCGCATCCGGTGGATGCGTTCATTCGGGAACGGCTGGAGACTTCCGGGCTGAAACCATCGCCGCAGGCTGACAAGCGGACGCTGGCGAGGCGCGTGTCGCTCGACATCACCGGGCTGCCGCCAGCGCCCGAGGTGGTCGATGCGTTTGTAAATGATGCTGCGCCCGATGCGTATGAAAAGCTTGTGGACAAGCTCCTCGCCTCGCCGAGCTACGGCGAACACCGGGGGCGTTACTGGCTCGACGCCGCGCGGTATGGCGACACGCACGGGTTGCATATCGACAATTACCGCGAGATTTGGCCCTACCGCGACTGGGTCATCAATGCGTTCAATCGCAATCAGCATTTCGACGAATTCACCATTGAGCAAATCGGCGGAGACCTACTACCAAAGCCAACGCGCGAGCAGCTCATCGCGACGGGATTCCACCGCTGCAACATCACCACTGCGGAAGGCGGGACTATTCCCGAAGAGAACCTCGCAAATTACGCGAAGGACCGTGTGGAGACGACATCGTGGGTATGGCTCGGGCTGACATCGAATTGCGCGGTCTGCCACGACCATAAATTCGACCCGATCTCGCAGAAAGATTTCTACGCGATGTCCGCATTTTTCCGGAACACGACGCAGTTCCACAGCGACAGAAATGTGCGCGATACCGCACCTGTTTTGGTGCTGCCGCAGGGGGAGGATGCAAAGCGACTCGATGCGATTCCCGTCGATGTTGCTGCGACGAGCGCGAAGCTCGCGGAGCGGCAAAAGGCCATCGGAGCGGAGTTTGAAAAATGGCAGGCTACTGCAAAAGCGGAGGTCATCGAGAACGCGACTTACACCAAGGCGCTGATCGCCCAAGTCTCTTTGAACGAAGGCACCGGCAACACTGCGAAGGGTGTCGTCGCGGGTAAGCCACAGGCTTTCGCGTTGCCTCCGAACCTTGTCTGGAAGCCGGATGGAAAGAGTGGCCCGGCGGCGCAGGTCGCTGATGGATCGTCCATCGATCTCGGGACGCTTGGTGACTTCGAGAAAGATCAGGCATTTTCGGCGAGCGTGTGGTTTTTCCGCCCCGCCGCGAGCAATGCGGCGGGCGGCATCCTTGCGAAAATGGACAAGGCCGACGGCTACCGCGGCTGGGACATCTTTTACGCGGGCAACGAAATTGCGGTTCATATTGTGAACAATTGGCCGGGAGACGGGCTGAAAGTGAGCACCAGCGACGAAGCAGGAAAGCCCGACCAATGGCGGCACATTGCCGTCACTTACGACGGCTCCGGTAAGGCGAAAGGAGTGAACATTTACGTGAACGGAAGGCTCCGGAAGACTAAAGTCGAGAACGACAAATTGAAGGGCACCATTCGCACGAAGCAGCCACTGATGGTGGGTCGGCGCGGCGGCGGCGGTGAAGTGTTTTCCGGCGCGGTACAGGATGTCCGGCTTTACTCGGGCGTCCTTTCGCTGAAGCAGGTTCTCGCGATCGCCGAGCTGCCCGACTTGCGCACAATCCTCTCGAAGGCGGTGGCGGGACGCACGCCGGAGGAGAAGCAGCGACTGCTTGCATTTTTCTCCAGCGGAGACCCGCAGAGCAACGAGCTTCAGGCCAAAGTCGCGGCGCTGGAAGCCGAGAAGGCAGAGATCCAAAAGCGCAGCCCGGTGACGCACATCCAGATGGAAAAAGCGGACTCGCAGCCGATGGCGAGACTGCTCAGCCGTGGTGAATACGATCAACCTAAAGAAGAGCTGAAACCCGCAGTCATCAGCGCTCTACATCCGATGCCCGCAGGTGCGCCGGGGAATCGTCTGGGCCTTGCTCAATGGCTCGTTGCGAAGGACAATCCGCTCACCGCCCGAGTCACGGTGAATCGTTTTTGGCAGGAGATTTTCGGCACGGGAATCGTGGCTTCGTCGAGCGATTTTGGAATTATGAGCGAGCCGCCCTCGCACCCTGCGTTGCTCGACTGGCTCGCCGTGGATTTCCGCGACAACGGATGGGATGTGAAGCGGCTCATCCGCCAGCTCGTCACCAGCGAGACTTACAAGCAGAGCTCGAACGTCACGAAGGAACTCATCGAGCGCGACCCCGATAATCGTCTTCTCTCGCGTGGGCCGAGATTCCGCATGGAGGCCGAGATGGTGCGCGATTACGCGCTCGCCGCGAGCGGACTGCTCTCGCCGAAAATCGGCGGTCCGAGCGTGCGTCCGTATCAGCCGTCAGGCGTGTGGGAGGCGGTCGCGATGCCCGGCAGCGACACTGGCAACTACAAGCGCGACACCGGCGAGTCGCTCTACCGCCGTAGTATGTACACGTTTTGGAAGCGCAGCGCTCCGCCCGCGTCACTCGAAGTCTTCAATGCGCCGAGCCGCGAGGTCTGCACGATTCACCGGGAGCGGACCAATACGCCGCTCCAGGCGCTCGTGACGTTGAACGATCCGCAGTTTGTGGAAAGCGCGCGCAACCTGGCCCAGCTCGCGCTGAAATCGTGCAAGGATGACGCAAAAGCGACGCTGGACTTCATGGCGCGTCGCGTCCTTTTGCGGTCGCTGCGCCCGGCGGAAATTTCCGTCTTGGAAGCCAGTCACGCCTCGCTCCTCGCCCGTTACACGCAGGTGCCAGCGGATGCGACTGCGCTCATCACCTTTGGTGAAAGTAAGGCCGATCCAGTGCTTCCGCCGCCGCAACTCGCTGCGTGGACGATGGTCGCCACGCAGCTCCTGAATCTCGACGAAGCACTCAATAAATAATTCCCATGCATCCTATTTCCGACTTCGCCACTTTCGAGACACGCCGCCAGTTTTTCACGCGCGGCAAAAATGCGCTGGGCATGGCGGCCCTCGCGTCCCTGCTGGGGAATGATTCATCCGCTGCGGATCATCCCGCGAAAGTGGCGATGCAATATGCGCCGAAAGCGAAACGCGTGATTTATCTCCACATGGTCGGCGGTCCGTCGCAGATGGATCTTTTCGACCCGAAGCCGGAGATGGAGAAGTGGTTCGATAAGGATCTGCCGGAGAGCATCCGGAAGGGGCAGCGACTCACCACGATGACTTCGGGGCAGAAGCGATTCCCGATTGCGCCGTCGAAATACAAGTTCGCGCAATACGGAAAATCCGGGATGTGGCTGAACTCCGAGCTGCTCCCGTGGTTTTCCAAATGCACGGACGATGTCGCATTTATCCGCTCGATGTTCACGGAAGCGATCAACCACGAGCCTGCCATCACGATGATGCAAACGGGAAATCAACTCTCCGGCCGCCCGTGTCTCGGCTCGTGGGCGAGCTACGGACTCGGGACGGCGAATGCGGACCTCCCGACGTTTGTTGTGCTCGTCGCAGAGCCTTCGAATAAGGAGCAAATCCAGGCGATTTCCGGCAAGCTGTGGTCGAGCGGATTTCTGCCGGGGCAGCACGCGGGCGTTGCGTTTCGGAGCAAGGGCGATCCGATTTTGTATATCAATAATCCGCCGGGAGTGAGCACGGATGTCCGCCGCAATACGCTCGACGGCATCAAGGCACTGAACGAGCAGAACGCAGCAATCGTCGGCGACCCGGAGATTCACACTCGTATCGCGCAATATGAAATGGCATTCCGGATGCAGGCGAGCGTGCCGGATTTAACGGACTTTGCGAAAGAGCCTGCCTCGACCTTTGAACTCTACGGGGATGAGGCGAAGAAGCCCGGCACCTTTGCGAATACGGCGCTTCTGGCGCGGAGATTGTCGGAGCGCGGAGTTCGATTTGTGCAGGTTTACCACAATAATTGGGACCATCACTCCAACGTCGCGGGCCGTATGCCCGACCAGTGCAAAGACGTGGATCAGCCGATTTACGGGCTGCTCACGGACTTGAAATCGCGGGGCTTGCTCGACGAAACGCTCGTCCTTTGGGGCGGCGAGTTTGGGAGGACGATTTACAGTCAGGGCGGCGTGTCCAAGGCAAACTACGGGCGCGACCATCACCCGAGGTGCTTCACGATGTGGGCTGCGGGCGGCGGAATCAAAGGCGGGACGGTGTATGGAGCGACGGATGAGTTCAGCTACAACATCGTCGAGAATCCCGTACACGTCCGTGATTTGCACGCGACGCTTCTGCAATTGATGGGATTCGATCACACGAAGCTCTCGTTTAAATGGCAGGGACTTGACGCGAAGCTGACGGGCGTTGAGGCGGCGAAGGTCGTGAAGGATATTTTGGCGTAGTCGGGGGCGCTTCGCGCTCTGAACTTTGGCCCCGCACACGCGAGTGTGAGTGCTTGGGATTTTCGGTTTTCAAGGAGTCACGCGGCGGCGAAGAGCGTGGCGGCTAGGTCGGGGTGG
>JAYTMG010000526.1:0-14322 GCA_043728745.1 Verrucomicrobiaceae bacterium | reverse complement strand
AGCGCTGCGAAAGGCGCGGTAAATCAAGCCGCCCGTTCCTTCATGCGCGGAGTCCTCGGCAGTTTCTTCGGCGGCGGTCGGCGGTAGCGTCAGTTGAGGCGACGCGGAGTCTGAACTATTTTCGCCGGGATACACGCAAGGAGCGCGCGGGGTGCGATGTCATGGGTACCATGGCTGACTTTCAAGACACTCCGACGCTCAACGCACTTCTGCACCGCGCAGTTCGTTACATCCGCGATGAGCCCGGAAAGGCGCTCATCGGTGCATTCGGTGCCGGTCTCGTTTGCAGTGTAGTTCCACTTCGCCCGGTGGTTCGTGGACTTGTCCGGCTCGCATTTTCATCTGCGGGCCCGGCACTGGCATTTCTCGGAGTGCGCAAGGCGCGAGAGCTCTGCACGGGTGAAAATGCTCAGGAAACCGAGCGAAAAGGCACCATTCTATGAACAACAAAAACATCCTCGGCTTCGTCCTCATCCTCATCGGCGCGGGCATTCTCATTTATCAACAGTTCAGCTATCGGACACGGGAAACCGTCGTAGATATCGGCCCGATCAAAGCGACCGCAGAACGGACCAAGACTGTCGATCTTCCGCCGATCCTCGGCTGGGTTCTCGTCGCCAGCGGGACACTGGTATTGGTCGTCGGTGCGCGCTCGAAAGCTTGAGGCTTTCGGACTGATTACGGGAGCACGCTGAGGGGCAGAAATAGCGTGAAGAATTGGTGTGCGGGCGATGCGTTTACATGTGTCGTCGCGTAAAGGAGTAATCGGGTCGGACGCGAATTTTCTAACATTCGCGTGGTCCCTCCCGTCATTGAATATGCGGCGGTTGCGGCATTGCTTCACGGGATGCGGTGTTGCACGATTCCGCGCGCTCAACACATTTACTCCTTTTTTATGAACACTCGTTCCTACTTGCCGGTCGTGCTCGCCAGTTTAACGTCGCTCGCTATGCCTTACTACTCTTGGGCGGAAAACGAAGTCGGCTTCATCGAAAAATTCGCGCTGGCTCCGGATCGCGCAAAGGTTCTCGGTGAGTTGGTGCCGGGTTCGGAGGACTATTATTTTTTCCACGCGCTGCATTATCAAAACATGCGCGACGAGCCGAAGCTCGCGGAGATTCTCGCGCAGTGGGCGAAGCGCTTTCCGGATGAAAATGAACGCCGCCGGACGATCTTGAATCGCGAGGCGCTGCTCGACTACGACAAGGATGCGAAGGGGACGCTGGCGTATTTGAAAGAGCGGCTCAATTTGCACTTTGATCACGAAAAGGAAGTGCGCGACCAGGCTCCAAATCTGCCGGAGAAACTCGATCCGGCGGCGGTGTCGCTGGCGGTTTTTGAGGCAGATGCGTTGGGCAATGACATGAGTCTCGATTCGCTCTCGCAGAACGCGCTGGAGCGGCTCGTGCCGCAGGCGGCGAAGCTCCAGCCCCAGCAGCGTCAGTCGCTTTTGCAAAAGCTTCAGCGTCCCGATGTGAAAGGAATCGTCGAGTTAATCGCTGCGGAGCTGAAGCCGAGCGGGGGTTCGGATTTTGGAAAATTTGCGATTCATCGGGCGCTGCTTCCGGAGCAGCTCGATGCGCTTGCGGAGCTTGTGCCGACGTTAAAAGGATACACGCCGTTTGTCTTTGCGAAGCTCCGCAAATTCGCGCCGGGTGCGGATGAAGATGTGGAGTTCGACGCGGCTGCGCGGGAGGCTTGGCTGGACCGTGCGTGGGCGTATGTGCAGACGCTGCCGCCGGCTTTCAATACGCTGAAGGCGGGCGTGCTTTATCGCCGTCTGGATCACGGAAGGAAGAAAGGCGTGTACGACGCCGCGCGGTTCTTGGACTACTTGAAATTGCCGCGTCAAGCGGGCTACGTGAACGAAAAATGGCTGGCCGGAAAGTTAGAGCGTGAGGGAGCTGTGGACTTCAATGCCGGGCTCGGTGAAGCGCTGGTGGTGGAGCGCCCGATTGGCAACGATGAGCCGCTGGTGCGTGATTATTTTCTCGCGATATTTACGAAAGAGGGCGCGGAGGCGAAGTGGGAAAAGTATGCGGAATGGGTGCGCGATTCATGGCTGAAGCCGGTCTTCGCCGAGGCGATGATCGTCAACGGAATCGGCAATCCAGAGCAGTGGGCGTCGTTGCTTTCTCCAGCGGAATATCAGCGGCTGAAAGAGCGCGTGGATATCGAGTTCCCCTCGGCGAATGTGCAATTCACGATGCCTGGCGACGATGTGCAGTTCGACGTGATCTTGAAGAATACGCCGAAGCTGCTCGTGAAAATTTACGAGATCAACACGCTCAATTTTTTCCAGAGCCAGCAGCGGCAGTTGAACACGGACATGAACCTCGATGGGCTCGTGGCGAATAGTGAGCGGACGGAAACTTTCGATCCCGGGCCGTTCAAGCGAACCCGGCACAACATGAAATTCCCCGCGCTCAAAGGGCTGCGCGGTGCGTGGGTCGTGGAGTTTATCGGCGGCGGACGCAGCAGCCGTGCGTTGATCCGCGTGGGGCAATTTCAAGTGCTTCAGCAGACGGGTGCGGGCGGCGTGCTCATTTCGGTGCTCAATGAAAAGAAGGAGCCCGTGAAGGATGCCGTGGTTTGGGTCGATGGACGGAAGATTGTCCGCGATGAAAAAACTGGTGTGCTCACCGTGCCGTTTAGCGCGCAGCCGGGTTCGCGGAATCTTGTGGTGTCGGATACAGCGGGGACTTTCGCGACGCTCACGCAGTTTGACCACGCGGGCGAGGCGTATGCGCTGGATGCTCAGTTTCACATTGAGCGGGAGCAACTACTCGCGCGGCGGAAGGCGACGCTAGCGGTGCGCACGGCACTTTTGCTCGGCGAGTTGCATCTCGATCCCGCGCTGATTCAGGAGCCGAAGCTGACCATTACTTCCGTGACGCACGACGGCATTTCCACGACGCGTGAGGTGAAGGACATTGCGCTCCGCCCGGATGCGGATTTGACGCATGAACTCGCGGTGCCCGAGCGTCTGGCGAAGCTGACGGTGACGCTCTCCGGCAAGGTCGATGTGCTTTCGCAAGGTGGCCAAAAGCGCGACATCTCGGCATCGCACACATGGACGCTGAACGGGATGGACAAAACGGATGCGACGTTCGACGGGCATCTCGCGAAGTTCGGAGTCGATTACGTTTACGAACTGCTCGGCAAAAACGGCGAGCCAATGCGCGACCGGCAGGTGGTGTTCACGTTTTGGCGCAAGGATTTCAGCCGGCCAGTGAACGTCTCGCTAAAGACCGATGCGAAAGGGCGAATCATGCTTGGCGGGCTTGCGGATATTGCGCGTATTTCGGTGCCTGCGGCAAACGGGAGCGAGAGCGATTGGACGTTGAAGGATTTCGACCGGACGTGGCCGACGGTGCTCAACACCAAAGCCGGAGAGCCTGTGAAACTGCCGCTTCCGCCCGGTGTGTGGCCACCGGAGATTTCGCTGCTGGAGCTGAAAGCGGGAACTTTTGTGGCGAATCACGCCGCCAAATTAAACGTGCAGGACGGCTTTCTCGTGATCGAAGGATTGCAGCCCGGCGACTACTCGCTCCGCTTGCGCGGTGATGGCCGCGATGTGTCGATTCGTGTGACGGATGCGACTCGCATGGGGAGTTGGCTGCTTGGTCCGGTGCGCAATTTGCAGCAGCGCGATGCTGCGGCTTTGCAGATCGGCGAGGTGAAGGAGGAGAAGGAATTCATCGCGGTAAAGCTGGCCAACGTGACAGCATTTACCCGCGTGCATATCGCGGCGACCCGATTCGTTCCGACGACGAGTTTGTTCGGCGGGCTCGGCGGGTTTTCGCGATTTGGCGGAGCGGAAGGTGCGTCGGCGAAATTGCCGAATCTGTTTTCGGCAGGCCGCGAAATTGGGGACGAATATCGGTATATTTTGGAGCGCCGGGCCGCGAAGATTTTCGCGGGCAACATGCTGGCGAGGCCCGGTCTGCTGTTGAATCCGTGGGAGGTTCAGGAGACAGGACTGGAGCAACTGCTCCAGCGAGCCGGGCAGGACGCAGGCGCAATGGGCGGAGCGCGGGGTGAGCGGAAGCTTGCGGCGAAACGGATGGCGGCTCCGGGCCAGGACGAGGGCGGCGGAGCGGTGGAGCAGACGAATCTCGACTTCCTCGCGGAGTCCGCGTCGGTGCTCTACAATCTTGTGCCCGACAAGGATGGAGTCGTTCGCATTGAGCGCAAGTCGCTCGGCGACCGGCATCATTTGCAAGTGTATGCGGAGGACCCCGCGCACGCAGTATGGCGCTCCATCGCGCTGGCGGAGCAGCCGACGAAATTCGCGGAACAACGGCTCGTTCGGAATCTCGATCCGGTGAAGCCGTTTGCGCAGAAGAAGGAAGTTACCGTGTTGGAAAAAGGCAAGGCGCTCACGCTCGCGGATATTTTGACGAGCGAGTTGGAGACTTACGACACGCTCGGCGGAATCCACTCGCTCTTTATGACGCTGAGCGGCGACGGGCATCTTGCGGAGTTCGCTTGGGTGCTGCAATGGCCGAAGCTCAAGGACGAGGAGAAGCTCGCGAAATACAGCGAGTATGCGTGTCACGAATTGAGCTTTTTCCTTTCGCGCAAAGACCCCGAGTTTTTTGCGAAGGTCATCAAGCCCTACCTCGCGAACAAGAAGGACCGGACGTTCATGGACGACTTTCTCCTCGGCAACGAACTCGCTGCGTATCGCGAGGCGTGGGCCTATTCGCGGCTCAACGCCGTGGAGCGCGCACTGCTCGCGACCCGCATTGATGGAGAGCCTGAAAACACCGCGCGCCGGTTGCGCGAAGAGTGGGAAATGATTCCGCCAAACCCGGAGCAGCAGGACAGTCTTTTCGAGACCGCGCTCCGCGGTCGCGCGCTCGTGCAGGGTGGGGAAGGCGTGGCCGAGGAGTTCGGCGCGATGCGTAAAAAAGCGGATGACAACGCGCCCGTCGCCCTCGCGGCGATGCCCGCGCCTGCAGCGGTGGCTACGCCGAGCCCCGCTTCGCCGAGAGCAGCCATGGCGGGGCGCGTGATGGATAAGGCGAAGAGCTCGCTAGCGATGGATATTTCGGAGGTCGATGCACTCAAGCGCGATGAACTGCGTCTCGGCGAAGAGAGTGTCGAACTCCAGAAGAGCCTCGGCGATATGAAGGAGTCGGCTGCGAACCGCGCGTTCTTCCGCCGTTCCGGAATGACCGACGCTGCCGGGAAAGCGGTCGCCGGTGCGGAGCATCATTTTGCGGATTCCGACTTCGCTTTTGCGGGAGTGGATGCTGCGCGCGGTCTTCGTGAGGCGACGCGGATTTATTACCGTCAACTCGGGCTGACGAAGGAATGGGCGGAGAACAATTACTACAAACTGCGCATCACCGAGCAGGACGCCGATCTCGTTTCTGTGAACGCATTTTGGCGCGACTATGCTGCGCACGTCGCGGGCGGGAGCAAGGGCGCGTTTGTGTCCGCGAATGTCGCGGAGGCGTCGCGCAATTTCACGGAGATGATGCTCGCGCTGGCCGTGCTCGATTTACCGTTCGACGCGCCGAAGCATGTGAGCAAGGCCGACGGCGGGCAATTCACGCTCACTGCGTCGGGGTCGGTGATTGTGTATCACAAGGAGATCAAACCATCCGCCGTCGCCAACGCGGCGCAGGGCGGACTGCTGGTGTCGCAGAGCTTTTATCGGCACGATGATCGCTTCCGGCAGGAGGGCAACGAGAAGTTTGAGAAATACGTCACCGAAGAGTTTCTCACGGGCATCGTGTATGGCGCGAATGTCGTCGTGACGAATCCCACGAGCGCACAAGTGAAAGCCGAAGTGCTCCTGCAAATCCCGCAAGGCGCGTTGCCCGTGCTCGGCAGCAAGCCCACGGACTCGCGCTTGCTACGGCTGCAACCCTACACGACGCAGACCTTCGAGTATTCGTTCTATTTCCCGGCGACGCCGATGAAAGCAGGCGCGAAGTTCCCGCATTATCCGGTGAACGTCTCCATCGCGGGCAACAGCGCTGCGGGCGCAAAGCCGTTCGCATTCAACGTCGTCGGCAAGCTCACGCAGTTTGACAAAGCTTCGTGGGACTACATCTCGCAGTATGGCACGAGCGCCGATGTCTTCGCGTTTCTCGACGCGAACAATCTCGCCGGGCTCAACTTCGAGCGCGTCGCGTGGCGTTGCAAAGACGCGGCATTTTTCAAAAAGCTCACCGCTTTCCTGAATGCGCACCACGTGTGGGACGAGACGATTTACAGCTACGCCGTCGTCCACAATGATGCCGCCGCGCTGCGCGAATGGCTGAAGCACAACGACGCATTTGTGAGTCAGTGCGGGCCGTGGCTTTCGAGCAAGCTCGTCATCCTCGACCCAATTGAGCGTCGCGCTTACGAGCATCTCGAATACTCGCCGCTCGTGAACCAGCGCGCCCACCGCGTCGGCAACGACTGGCGCATCGCGAATCCCGCCGTGCGCGATCAATACTCGGAGTTCCTCGGAATCCTTGCGCACAAGCCCGCGCTCGATGCTGTGGATGCGATGAGCACCGCGTATTATCTCTTCCTGCAAGACCGGGTGGAGGAAGCGCTGGCGCGATTCCGCAGCGTGGATGCGAAGACGCTGCCGACGCAGATTCAGCACGATTATTTCTCGTGCTACGCGGGCTTCTACGAAGGCCAGCTTGGCGACGCGCGCACTGTGGCGGCGAAGTATGCGGGCTATCCGATCGCACGCTGGAAGGCGCTCTTTGGCGAAGTCACCAGCCAGCTCGACGAGATCGAAGGCAAGGCCGTCGCCGCGAAACCCGGCGACAAACCCGACCGCGAAAAACAGCAGGCCGAGCTCGCCGCGACGGAGCCGTCGTTCGACTTCAAGGTGGAGAAACAGACCATCTCGCTGAACTACAAAAACATCGGCGACGTGACCGTGAACTACTACCTCATGGACCCGGAGTTTTCGTTCAGCAGCAGCCCATTTGTCAGCCAGGACGCGAGCCGCTTCAGCATCATCAAGCCGAACAAAACCGCGACGCAGGCGCTCGCAAAAGACAAGGACGCCATCGACATCGCGCTGCCCGCCGAGTTTGCGAAAGCGAACGTCCTCGTCGAAGTCGTCGCTGCCGGACAGCGCAAGGCCCAGCCGTATCACGCCAACACACTCAAGCTCACGCTCACCGAAAACTACGGTCGCCTCGAAACTCGCGACTCCGCCAACGACAAGCCGGTGGCGAAGGCATACGTGAAAGTCTATGCGCGACTGAAAGGCGGCACCGTTCGCTTTTTCAAAGATGGCTACACGGACCTCCGCGGTCGCTTCGACTACGCCAGCCTCAACGGTAATGCGGGGAACGTGGAGCTCCCGCGCGCCAGCGAGCCGCCGCCGAAAAACGGACTCGATTACCAAATGCTCAAGCCCGCCGAACTCGGCAGTGTGGAGAAGCTCAGCATCCTGATCCTCAGCGAAACCAACGGCGCAACAACGCGGGAAGTAAACCCGCCGAAGGAGTAGGGGATTTGCAATGGGCGCAAAACATGACACGCTCGCGCTATGAGCACTGCAATCGCTCTCGAACCCGTATCTTGGAAACGCATGGCACAAGGCATTGAAGATGTAAAAAATCGCCTCGAACGCGCGGCGGCTGCGCTTGCGAAGACGGGAGTGCGTTATGCGGTGGTCGGCGGAAATGCAGTCGCAGCGTGGGTTTCACGGGTGGACGCATCTGCCGTCCGCAACGCTCGCCGCGTGGACATTTTGCTGCGTCGTGAAGACATGGAGCGGGCACGCGTGGCTTTGGAGGCGGCGGGATTTGTGCATCGTCGTGTGGCTTCTCTCGGGAAGGCGGCGGCGATGGATGTTTTTCTCGATGGGCCGGATGCGAAGGTTCGCGACGCCGTGCATGTTCTGTGGGCGGGTGAAAAGGCGGTGCCCGATGCGATCGAGCCTTCGCCGGAACTTCGCGAGACAGAATCGGCCGACGGCTTTGAACTGATTCCGCTGGCGGATTTGCTCCGCATGAAACTCACGTCCTTTCGGGACAAGGATCGAATGCACCTTCGCGATCTCGCATCCGTCGGGCTTGTCGATGAAAGCTGGCTGGAGCGATTTCCCACAGCACTTGCGGAGAGGCTTCGCTTGATTCTGGATGACCCGGAAGGGTGATTACCGCAACGGCAGTCCGTGGCGTTTCCAGAAGGTCTGCAACGAAGCGTGTGAGCCGTTGAAGACGTTCCGCTCGATGGGCCTATCGAGGTTGCCGAAGTAGGGCGCGTTGCGTTGGAAGCCGTGGTTGTAAACTTTTGGACGCGAGGCTCCGCGTTCCCAATCCACCCCGCCGTATTGCCACAGCGTCCAGTCCGACCAGACGTTGTATTGCTTCACCAGTCCACGCGGAGTGCCCGGTGCCGGGAACTGCGGCCCTGCGCCGCTGTCGTGTGCGTAAAGTGCGAGCCAGTATGGCATTCGGCGCAGCTTGGCTTTCGTGGCGTCGTCCGCATTGCCGAGCAGGATTTTTAGATGCGCGCTATTCTCCAGATACGCGACGGGAACGACGCCGGTGCGCGATTCGACGCGGTCCATGAAACGCAATATGTCCGAGAGCTTCGAGTTGGCATCGAAGTCGCCGCAGAGCAGCAGCGCGGGCGCGTTCCACGAACGACTCCGCGCCAGTGCTTGCGCGCGGGCGATGAATTGATCGGCCTGTTTCACCGCATCGATGTGCGTTTGCAGGCGATAGTAAACGCCCGGCAGCAGATTCTCGCGATCCGCCGCTGCGAGAAAATTTGCACATTTCGTATCGAGCACGCCGCCTTTTCCGGCACGGGCGATGAGTGCGGAAGCGCCGTTGGTCCGCAGTGCGGAGACATCATTTTCCGAATAGCTCTTTCCCGACCGCTGCCGCTCTTTCGGGTCGTAGGCTGAGACATTGATGATCTGCGGCTGCGAGTCCGCGTGGGCGGGCGTGGCGAGATGCGTGAGAGCGAAAGCGAGCGAGACGAAGAAAAGGCGAATCATGCGTGTGCTCCTACGGGTTGCCGAAAGTGGGTGCGCAGTCAATTCGCAGACCGCCCGCTGCGCAGATTCAAAAATTTACCGTGTTTTTTTCCCGCTGGCGATTCTCCCGATAAGGGCAGCACCTGCCACCAACGCAATCGCGCCAATTTTCCAAAACTTCAGCAACCCGATCATCAGCACTTTGAAGAATCCGCTCTTCATCAACACTCCGCCCGCAACCAGCGCGCCGATGCCGTAGGCGGCAGTCTTATCGCCGGGTTTGTAGTCTTCGTAACGATTGCCTTCGGTGAAGCCCGTCATTGCCAAAATCTCCGGCGCTTTCGCCTCGATGGTTTTGAACTGTCCCATCGACGAAATGATGCTCACTTCCAAAATCCCGTGCCGCCCAAGGATGCGGATGTCGTAGTTCAGGCCCAACTCCGGTCCATCCACCTCGAATGCTTTGGCCCAATACAATTTGTGCGTCGCCCGGTCATAGTGAGGCGGCTGCGCCCAGTCTTTCAGGATCATTTTTCCATAGCCGCCGCTCACCCTTTCCTTGTTCGATTCGATGCTCGATTCCCGCAAATCCTTGAGCATGTCGGCGAAATCGATCGATGCGAAATCGTCGTCTTTTACGTAACCATCAGGCTTCCACATGAGAAGCGCCCCCCACGTTTCGTCTTCCAGAAAATCGGCTCCGTTCTCAACGATCATTCCCAGCGTCTTGCTGGCCTCTGGCGGATTCCCCCAAATATCCACCAGCACCTTCGCCGTATCAGCTTCGTTCAAAAAGCGGAACTGGTCGGTCAGGGTTATTTTCGCCTTACCGCCGACAAGGGAGATCTCGCCTTTTTGATACTGCAATTCCCCGATCACTTTCATCACCCTCTTCATCCCGGCGATTTCCTCAGGGCTGGGTGCATCCTCGGCGAATGATAGCGGTGTCAGAGCGACGAGGGCGGACAGGAGAAGGTGGAAACGAATGTTCATAGGTGTCTCGAACACTGGGTATTGGAAACCAAAGGGCCGTAGAAGCAAAATCCTCGGTGCATTCAAATCCAAGCGTGATTCGACCGGTTCGGCCTTTCAGCACGTTCGTGGGTTCTGCTGATGCCATGAACGCGCCGGGAATCAGACTTCCGTATCCCGTTTCATCGCGTGCCGGTGACCGGGCCCGCAGTCGGGCGTTTCAGCGGCTAGAACTCGTAGCGCGTGGAGATCCCGAGAGACCAAATACCGATTTTCACACTGCTGTTGTTGTATTCGCCGGCGGCGAGTGCCGACTTCCCCACGGACTGTTTGTGCGGCATGTCCGCTTGCGCTGCGAAGTCCCACGTCCATGCGCCGTTTGTGTATCCGATGCCGACGCCCACGGTGTGCTCCGAGATTGATGCCGTCAGCGGTGTGAGCGTTTCGCCGGGAACCGGGCTGGGCGAGTATGCGTAGCCGACACGGAACATCGTACAGTCGGACAACGCGTATTCCGCGCCGATGCGGCCCACCCATTGGTCGCGCCAGTTGAGCGGGATCTCGTCGTGGATGTCGCGGCTGTTTGTCAGCCCGTTCAAATCGTCGTTGTCCCCGTCTTTGAGGTCCACCACCAGCGTATCGAAAGTCCGCTCCCACCCGATCCAGTCGAGCTGCGCAGCGAGTCGCAGTCGCGAGGTGGCTTGATACTGCGTACCCAGCGACACCATGGGCGGCAGCGTATTATTGACCCCGGCATCGTATGCAAAATCCGACCGCGCGCCCCCGAGGCCCAATCGATCGAGCTGTCGGCGGGCATCCCCGCGTGCCGTGCCGTCGGACTCTATCCGCACTTCGCTCCGGTAGGAGAGCCCTACGGCGAGATCCTTCGTCGGGCGCCAGTTCACGCCCGTCTGGACGCCCCAGCCCGTGCCGGTCGTGTTCAAATCGAGGAGCGTCTTCACCGTGCGGAGTGTCGCTTGGTTTTGGAAAGTGTAAGGCGCGTTCAGGCGATTCTCATTATACACCGCGCCGACGCTTGCGCCGAGGGAGAGCGTTTCCGTGGCCTGCCACGAAAGGGCGGCGGTCGTGCGAAGGGCGATGATTTCCGAATCGTGCGCGCGTGTTCCGTAGCTCGTTCCGCCGTCGGCACCACCGGGCGCATCGACGAAGTTCCATCGTGCCCGCATCGCGACATCCGGCACAAATCCCAATCCCACCGTCCACCCGTTGCCGAGCGGAAGCGCCAGCGCCACACCCGGCTTAATGCCCCATTCTCGCATCGAAGCGCGCGAGTTGAAATCGTTCGAGAACGTCCCCTCCGCCTGCACGTAAGTCAGCGAAAGGCCCGCCACGGGCTTTGAGAATACGGCGAGGCTTGCAGGGTTATTTGAAAGCGCATCCACCGGACTCGTCCCGCCCGTGACGTCCACACCGCCGAGCGACATCGAGCGCGCGGTTTGGCCCGTCGGATAAAGGCCCGAAGCCGCGGCGAGGCCGGGCAGTGCGAGAATGGAAGCGGCGGACAGTAATGTTTTCCGATAGTGCATGTGTGAGAAAAGCGCGCACATACCATACCATTTGAAATCGCGCGACGATTCATCTGCAGTGGAACACGCCATGCTTGAGACCGAAGCGCCCGATCATCCCGGCATTTTTCTAATTTCATGAGTCTGCACACTGCCATCAACGATTCGACGGATGCTCAATCCGCCGAAATCCAGCACCTTACACGGCTGCTGGAACGCGAGCGCATGGCCCGCGCTGCATCCGAAACCGCCCTCGCGCAAAAGACAGAAACCCTCGACCGGATTCAGCGGAGCGAACTTTATTTCCGCCACCTCACCGAATACTCGCTCGATTTCATCACCATTCTCGACGCCGATGGCACCATCCGCTTCGAGAGCCATTCCATCGAAAAAGAGCTCGGTTACCATCGCGACGACTACCTTGGCAAAAACGCGTTCGATTTTCTCCACCCCGACGATGTTCCGCGGGTCATGCAGTCATTCATCGGAGCCCTCCAGAGCCACGGCAACACCCCCGTGCTCAGCTTTCGTTTCCGCCACAAAAACGGCACCTATCGCGTCCTCGAAGGCTGCGGCAACAACCTTCTCAACGCACCCGAAGTCCGCGGAATCGTCTTCAACAGCCGCGACGTCACCGACAAACGCCGCATCGAAGAGCAGTTCCAGCAATCCCAAAAAGTCCAGGCCATCGGCCAGCTCACCGGCGGCGTCGCGCACGACTTCAATAACATCCTCACCGCCATCCTCGGCTACGCCGACCTCGCGATGAAGCAACTCCCCGAGTCCGCGACACCGCACCAGCAAGTCGGCGAGATTCGCAAAGCCGCCGAGCGCGCCGCCGGCCTCACACGCCAGCTCCTCGCATTCAGCCGCAAGCAAGTGCTAAAGCCCCGCGTCATCAACCTCGTCACCGCCATCGCCGAGATGGAGAAAATGCTCCGCCGACTCCTCGGCGAAGCCATCGAATTTGCCACCATCGCCGCTGCCGACGTGGGCAACGTCGTCGTGGACCAAAGCCAGCTCGAGCAAGTCCTGCTCAACCTCACCGTCAACGCCCGCGACGCCATGCCCGACGGCGGCAAGCTCACCATCAACGCCGAAAACGTCACCCTCGACTCCAGCTACACCGGCATGCGCTCCGAAGTGGAGCCCGGCGAATACGTCCTACTCGCGATCAGCGACAGCGGCTGCGGAATGAGCGACGAAGTGCGCGCGCGATTGTTCGAGCCGTTTTTCACCACCAAAGAAATGGGAAAAGGCACCGGCCTCGGCCTCGCCACCTGCCACGGAATTGTCAAACAAAGCGGCGGCCACATCTCCGTCTATAGCGAGGTCGGCACCGGCACCACCTTCAAGGTTTATCTCCCCCGCGTCATGGAAAGCGTCACCGTCGAGCCGCGCGCCGAAGCCCCGCAGCCCATGGAATGCGGCCACGAGACCGTCCTCATCGTCGAAGACGAGCCCATGCTGCGCGAGCTCGGCGAGACCGTATTGCAAGACCTCGGCTACCGCGTTTTCTGCGCTGAAAATGGACGCCACGCACTCGCACTACTCGCCGAAAACCCCGACCTCGAAATCGACCTCCTTTTCACCGACATGATGATGCCCGAAATGGGTGGCCGCGAACTCGTCGAGAAACTCCGCCCCATTTCGCCCCACACCAAAGTCATCTACTGCTCCGGCTACACCGAAGACGCCGTCTTCCGCTCCGGCGGACTTGAGGCCGGCGTATTCTTCCTCCAAAAGCCCTACTCCGTCGCCGCCGTCGCCAAGACCGTCCGCGACGCCCTTGCGATGCCCGGCAAAATCCCCACGCAAATCCCCCAGCCGTGATGAGCGTTCCCGGCCCCCGCTCCGCCGCGCTCCGATTCGGCGGGTGAAGTGTCGATCCGGAGAATCCTCTCCCGGTCCAAGACTCCCGGAATTGCTCACATAAGATCGGGTGTGATTAAAAGTGGATGCGCAAAGTAAGACAGGTTTCAAACCTGTCTCAGCGGGCATGTCACAAATACCTCGCCCGTACTTGCGAGCCCGACAGGTTGGAAACCTGTCCTACTTTCGCTGCTCCGTTCGCCAAGATTCCACTTTCAATCACACCCCATAAAATCGGCAGCAGTTTTTCATATTGACTTCCGAGGAGATCGGGAACTTATGCATACAAGTGACAGGATTTTTGCGTCCGGCGTTCTCAGTCAAGTTGCCAGACGAGGCTCTCAACAACAAAACCGAAACAAAAAAACATATGTCTGAACCGATTCAACCTCAAGTAGTCTGGAACCGCAGAAACGCAGTCGTCGGTCAAGTGAACAGCACCTACGCCACCGTTGGCGACCGGGACGCCAATTGGAACAATTGGGAGAGTCCACACGGCGGTCGTCAAAGGTCCGGCTCCACCCACTATCGTTACCGCTCCGGCTCCGTCACCCGCGAGCACTGGCACAACAACGCACACGGCGGCACGCAGTTCACCCGGCCAATCGGCGGCGTTGATCGCGATGGCGTTGAATGGGGCGAGCAGCCGACAAACGGCTACGCGGTTTAACGAGACGCGCTCACCGGCGCTACATCTGAGACGGCCCGACGCCTGACAGCGGTGCGACGATGCAAACAGTGTTTCTGCACTCGCTTGCACTCATCATCCGTCACACCGTAAAATGTCCCGGGCAGCTATGAGCCTTCGGCGTCCATCCGCCGCAGTCTTTCTCGCGAGGGATTCACCAGCCGCCCCGCACGCGCAATGCGCCGCAGCTTGGCGGGGGCGCGGCGGCGGGTGAGGGCGCATTCCCAGACGCGCAGGACGCACCAGCCATCGGCGCGAAGCGTGCGCGTCACCTTCCGGTCGCGGGCCTTGTTGCGCGA
>JAYTMG010000525.1:0-9782 GCA_043728745.1 Verrucomicrobiaceae bacterium | reverse complement strand
AGTAATGGGACTGCGCCTCCTAGTCGGGATACTTCAAATCCTGATGATCGCCATCGCGTTCCTTCCTGTTGCGTTTTTCGGAGCCGCCGCGTGGTTTGCTTCCGGCATGTTTGCGCTGGACCTCACGTGGAAAGTCGCTGCGACTGCCGGGACTTCTGCTCTAGTCCTCGCGATCGAGGCGGCATGTGGAATCGCGTGGCTCGGCTGGTTGTTTGACCGCTTCGATCTCAGCGGAGAATAAGATGCGCGCATTTCTCCACGAGCTGTTCGTTTTCACGGTGAAGGAGGCACGCGCCTGTATTTTTGCCGGAAGTTTTCTCGCCGTGTTGATGCTCTCCAAATCGATCCCGCTCGGCGGCATGGCGCGCTACGATTTCATTCTAGTTGCTGCCATTGCGATTCAAATCGCGCTCATTTTCACTCGCGTCGAGACGCTCGCCGAGGCTGGAGTGCTGACTGTTTTTCACGTGCTCGGACTCGGCTTGGAGCTCTTCAAGACGCAACCGCATATCGGCTCGTGGAGCTATCCCGAGGCCGCGTTGACGAAGTTTTGGGGCGTGCCGCTTTACAGCGGTTTTATGTATGCCGCCGTCGCCAGCTACATGTGCCAGGCATGGCGTATCATGCGGCTGCGGCTCACGGGCTATCCGTCACACGGAATCTCCATTGCGCTCAGCGCGCTCATCTACGCGAATTTTTTCACGCACCATTGGCTGCCGGACGTGCGTTGGTGGCTAGTCGCAGCGGTGGTCATTGTCTTCGCACGCACGCAGGTTCGCTTCACGATCGTGGAGAAGGAACGGAGTATGCCGCTCGTCGCGAGCTTCGTGCTGATCGGCTTCTTCGTGTGGGTCGCGGAGAACCTCGCTACGTTTTTCGGCGCGTGGGTTTATCCGAACCAGGCAAAGGCATGGTCGCTCGTCACGACCGGGAAAATATCATCCTGGTCGCTGCTGGTCATCGTCACGTTCATCATCGTCGCGGACTTGAAACATGTGCGCGAGGGCAGCGGTGCGGTAAAGCGACGGTAGGCCAGACGCGCCGGTTACTTCAGCGTGCCGAGGTATTTCAAGCTCTGCGGGATTTGCTGCACTGCATTCGGATGCTCGTCCTCGATGAAGTAGTGCTTAACTCCGCTCGCCGATGCAGCCTTCAGAATCGCGCTCCAGTCCATGCGGCCCGTGCCGACGACGACGCCTTCTTCGTGCGGAGCCTTGCCGGTGAAAACACCCACGCGTGCTGTTTTCAGCATGTCTTTGATGTGCATGAGCTGCCAGCGGCCCGGATACTTCGCGAGATACTTCACCGGGTCTGCACCGGGATGGACGACCCAAAAAACATCCATCTCGAATGCAACAAATTCGGGCTTCGTCTTCTCCATCAGCACATCCATGAACGTCTTTTCCGAGCCTTCTGCGACGGGCTTAAACTCGTAGCCGTGGCAGTGATACATGAACTTCAGCCCCTGCTTCGCGAGCTGTTCGCCCCACTTATTGAAGTCCGCAGAAGCCTTATCGGTCGCCGTCATATCAAACTCCGCGAGCGTGTGCGGAATCCACGCGCAGCCGACATACTCCAGCCCCAAGGTTTTCGCGGAAGCCACTACGCCGGCGAGATCCTTCTCAAACGCATCGTAGCCAAAGTGCCCGCTCACCGCCTTGATTCCGCGGTCATCGAGCATCTTGCGCAACTCGGCTGGCGCGGGCTTTGGTGTGTTGTAAGTCTCCACGATTTTCACGCCGTAATCTTTCACTTTATCCAGCGCAGCGGCCGCGTCCTTTCCATAGATGTCCCGCAAGCTGTAGAGCTGGAGACCGGAATCGCCGGAGAAGTCTCCGGCAAACGAAGTGGCGACACATGCGACGAGTGAGAAAAGGAAGCGTTTCATCGGGGCCACGAATGAGCCAGTCCGCGCGGCGGCGCAAGTTTGTTTTCCTGCTTCCCCCACTCGCGTTGCCCGCTAAAACGTCCCGCACTTGTGAAGCTGCTCCTGTCGATTTTTGTTCGTGCCTGCCTGCTCGCTGCGATGTTCGTGGCGGCTCCAACCCACGCAGCGCCAAAGAAAAATGAAGTGCGGCTTCGAGTGCCGCCTCCGCCGGTGGCGCGAAAGGTCACTCTGGAACGCGGCCAACAGATCGTCGTGCCTCTCGCGATCTACGGCGCTGGCGTGGAGGGCATGGAATACGTCATCCGCTCCGCTCCCAAACACGGGAAGCTTTCCGCGGTGTATATCACGGGCGCGATCACCGCCGCCGTGACTTATACTGCGCCGGAGCAGACGACTGCGACGGAGGATCGATTCACCTACGCCGTCCGCACATCCGACGGAGTTTCTGCGGCGGTGCCGGTCGTCATCACCATCTCCGAAGCTGCCGCCCTCCCGCCCCGGCTGGTCGTTCCGGCTTCGATGGAAATGCCATCCATCCGCCCCGGCGAGACTTCATCGGTGATCCTCGAACTCAAGAACACCGGCGGCGGATTTGCCGAGGGCGCGCTCGATGTTGCGGAGCCGTGGAAAGTCGAAGGCTCGCCGAAATTCCGCCTCGGCGGCGGGAGCAAGGCGGAGTTCACCGTCACCTTTTCGTCGTCCGCGACGGGGCCACATAAAGCCGAAGTATCCTACGGCGCGAGGCAGCGCGTCTCGACTACGCTGAATGTCGCGGTGCTCGCACCAATCACGTTTTCGCCCGCGCTCATCGAGCTGAAGACGAAGCCCGGCGTGACCACGCGCTCCGGGCAGATTCGCATCACCAACGCGGGAACCGAGCCGGTGATGGTCGCAATCAAGCACGGTGGAAAATTGCTCACGGAAACCAGTCTGACGATCCCCGGACGGAGTGAACACACCCTCGCAGTATTCGCGGAGCCGGGCGAAGTCGGCACCGTCGAGGACAAGCTGCAATTCACGGCAGGCGCATGGTCTTCGGAGATTCCCGTCATTGCGCCCGCGCTCGGCCCGATCGTGAGTTGCAGGGAAAAATCCGTCGCATTTGCCGAAGTAACGGTGAACCGTACGGCGCAGAGCAGCATCACGCTGGAGAATACGGGCGGCACAGCCATCGCTCTTTCGTTCAGCACCAATGGACCGTTCCGCGCCGACCCGACATCCATCGCGCTCAGGCCAAAGAGCACCGAAACCATCGCCGTTCTTTGCAAGGCCGAGTCAGCCGGAACTGCGCTGGGAAAGCTCTCGATTGTCGGCACTGGTGTCCGAATTGATGTCCCGCTTTCCGCGCAAATCACCGCTGCCGCAGTAGCCGTAATGCGGGCTCCGCAGGCTCCGGTCGTCGAATCGAAGGCCGAGCATCAAAAAGAAACGCCGCCCGTTTTGACAAATATGCCGTCGCTCGCGGCGGAGATCCCGAACCTTGTTGGCAAGGTGATCAAGGCCACGCCGACGAGCGCGACGTTTGCGTGGAAGGCCGGGGAGCTCCCCGATCGCCATGCACAGATGAGGAGCCTTTCGCCAGGACCGAATAATGGTCTAATCAGCAGTTGGGCCGATGTGCGTGCGACCTTTCGACAGGACGGCGATATGACGGTTTGCGACCTCGACAAGCTCACCCCGGCGACGCTCTACACATGCCGCGTCGTCTCCGGGAAAACGGTGGAATGCACCGTCAGTATCGTCACCCCCGCAAAGCCGCCGTTCCTGCCATTTGGCTGGCGAAGCGTGTTGATCGCCGCGCTTTGCTCCACCGCCGTGTGGATGCTGTGGACTCGCTGGAAGTCGAGTGGCCGGTCGGGGTGGTAGGGGGCTGTCACGCGGCATCGGATGGAAAAGGGAATGACGAATGACGAATGACGAATGACGAAACGCAAGCGTGGGGCGTGGTCCCTCTCGCTTGCGTTTCGTCATTCGTCATTCGTCATTCGTCATTCGTCATTCGTCATTCGTCATTCGTCATTCGTCATTCGTCATTGGCGGTTCCCCCTACCCACCGAGAAGCGACATCTCCGCCTTCGGCAGCGCCGCCGTCTCGCTGGTGCGTAATTCCGAGTAGCGGTCATCGCGTTTCGTCCAGATTCCCGCGATGAGTGCGGCGATTTCCTCTTCGCTTGCACCGTTCCGCAACGGCGTGCGGAGATCGTGTCCGTGGCTTGAAAAAAGACACGTGAAGAGCTTGCCGTCCGCAGTGAGTCGGGCGCGCGTGCAGCCTTTGCAAAATGGGCGCGTGACGCTGGCGATGATGCCGATTTCGCCGCCCTCCGCCGTGCGGAAACGCAACGCTGTTTCGCCTTCGTAATTCGCGGGCAGCGGCGTGAGCGGGAGTTCGGTGCGCGTGAGGATTTCGTCTGCCGGGACGACGTCGGCTAATCGCCAGCCGTTCGAGTTGCCCACGTCCATAAATTCGATCATCCGCAGCACGTATTGCGGGCCGGAAAAGCGGCGGGCCATCGCGGCGATTTGATGTTCGTTCACGCCGCGTTTTACGACCATGTTGATCTTGATGGGCGAGAAGCCTGCGGCGATTGCGCTGTCGATTCCGGCGAGCACTCGGGTGACGGGAAAATCGGCGTCGTTCATCGCGCGAAATGTGGCGTCGTCCAGCGCGTCGAGGCTCACGGTGAGCCTGTGTAGGCCGGCCTCGCGGAGCACCTGCGCTTTTTCGGAAAGGACGGAGCCGTTCGTGGTGAGCGCGATGTCTTGCAGTCCGGGCGTGTCGCGCACCATGCCGATGAGCGCTTCGATGTTCCGCCGGAGCAATGGTTCGCCGCCGGTAAGTCGCAGTTTTTCCGTGCCGAGTGTCGCGAAGATTCGGACGAGCCGCGCGGCTTCCTCCAGCGTGAGTAGGTCGGCGCGCGGCAGGAAATCATAGCCGCGCCCGAAGACTTCTTTCGGCATGCAATATCGGCAGCGAAAATTGCACCGGTCGGTGACCGATAGGCGCAAATCGCGAAGCTGCCGGTTGCGGGCGTCGTGCATGGAGTTATTCGTGCGCGGTTTGCGTTGCGCAGTAAAGCATCCGCTGGACAGCCATCCAAAGAATCGCCAGTTTCCGCGCCGCCATGCGCACCATTTTTTTCCTCAGCCTCGCTGTTTCGCTCTTCGCCGATGAGTTCCCTAAGCCGTTCAATACCGGCACCGATGTGGGCAAAAAACCGATGTCCGCCGACGAAGCGGTGAAGCTCATCAAAATGCCCGAGGGTTTCAAAGCGACCGTCTTCGCCGCAGAGCCGGATGTGCAAAATCCCATCGCGTGTGCGTGGGACAGCCGGGGCCGCTTGTGGATCGCGGAGAACTACAGCTACTCGGATGCGAGCGTCGGATTTGACAAAAATCTGCGCGACCGAATCTTGATTTTCGAAGACACGGACAACGACGGCAAGCACGACAAGCGCACGGTTTTCGCCGACAATCTGCACAATCTCTCCAGCATCGAGCTGGGCTACGGCGGCGTGTATGCCACCGCTGCGCCCTACCTGCTGTGGATCCCCGATGCCGATGGCGACGACAAGCCCGACGCCCCAAAGGACGAAAAGGACTCAAAGGACAAAAAGGACGCGTCCCTTTCGTCCTATAAGTCCTTTTCGTCCCTCAATGGCACCTCGACAAAAATCCTCCTCGATGGCTTCGACGCCGGTGGCGTGCGCCACAATTTCGTGAACGGCCTCCGCTGGGGGCCGGACGGCTGGCTCTACGCGCGGCACGGCATCCTAGCGACGAGCAAAGTCGGCAAGCCCGGCACGCCCGACGCCGAGCGGCTCGGCATCAATGTCGGCATCTGGCGCTGGCACCCGACGCGGCACACGGTCGAGATGGTCACCTACGGCGGCACGAATCCGTGGGGCCTCGATTTCAACGCCGAGGGCGAAGGCTTTTTCACCAACACAGTCACCGGCCATCTCTACCACATGATTCCCGGCGCGCACTACGAGCGCATGTATGGCGAAGACCCAAATCCCTTCATCTACCAACTCCTCCCGCAAACCGCCGACCACTACCACTACGACCGTTCAAAGAGCTGGACCGCCTCACGCGACGGAGCCGCGAACGATCACGGCGGCGGCCACGCCCACGTGGGCTGCATGATTTACCAGGGCGAAAACTGGCCCGAGCAATACCGCGGAAAACTCTTCACCATCAACCTCCACGGACGCCGCATCAACGTCGAGCGGCTGGAGCGAAAAGGCAGCGGCTACGTCGGCAAAAGCGAGCCCGACATGATCTTCTTCGGCGACCCGTGGTTCCGAGGCAACGAACTCACCTACGGCCCCGACGGCGGCGTGTACGTCCTCGACTGGAGCGATCAGGGCGAGTGCCACGAAAACGACGGCGTGCATCGCGAGAGCGGGCGGATTTATAAGATCACGTACGGGGAGGCGAAGAAGGACGAGGTGATGGGAGATGCGAAACTGGGAGTGAAGAGAGCGATGGAATCGCTTAAAGAAAAACGCGATATCAAATTAATGAGCATCGAGGACCTGACGATGCTCGCAATCGATGGACCCGAATGGCACTCAAGAATTTCTATTCGCCTGCTTCTTGAGCACTGCGCGACAATGAAATCATACGAATTGTTGAAAGGCGCGGCAATGGCTGCAGCACTTACAGGACTTGATCGCGGCTCGAAGCGAATCGGCTTGGCGATGGAATTCGATTCGGAACCGAACCCGCAGATCGACAGCAAGCTCGTCAAACCGATGCTCAAGATGCTCAGTGAACTTATGGCTCGTGGCGCCGAACATCGTCGTAATTACGCCAGTAGTCTTGCGACGGCAGGCGCGAATAGCCCGTATCTCGAAGACCTCGTGCAGCCGACATGGGCTTTGCTTCTCTCGCGCAGTGAAGATCAGGAAGATCATGTCCTGCCGTTTCTCTATTGGTCCGGATTGGAGGTCTTGTTCAGGGCGCAAGAGGAAGCGACTATCAAGCAGACAACCGCCACCGTCTTCGGTGGAAAAATCCCGCTCATCATCGAAAACACTGCCCGCCGCCTCGCGACCGACCTCGCCACAAAACCCGAGCGCATCGACGGTCTACTCGCTTTAGCCGCCGCGTCTTTCGACCAAACGAAATCCGCCAGCATCCTGCGCGGAATCTCCCTCGCACTTCGCGGGACCGCCAAGGCTAAAGCCCCCGCAAACTGGCCCGCCTTCGCCGACAAAGCTGCCAAAATCCCCGCCCTCGCCGACAAACTCCGTGCGCTCAACGTCATCTTCGGCGACGGACGCGCGCTCGACGAAATCCGCGCTCTCGCGCTCGACTCGAAGGCCGAAATCCCGGCCCGCAAGCAGGCCGTCGAATCCCTCATCGCCGCAAAGCCCGCCGACCTTCGCGCCACGCTGGAGAAGCTCATCGCCGACGACCGCGAACTCATGGGCGCGGCGCTCCGCGGCATGGCGGTATTCGATGATGCCGGTCCGTTTATCGCCACCAATTACCAGCGCCTCCGGTCCGACCTCCGAGCGGCGGTCGTCCCCGCCATGTGCTCGCGTCCCGCATTTGCCGCAGCACTGCTCGATGCCGTCGCCAATGGCAAAATCGCCCGCAGCGACATCACGCCCTACCACGCCCGCCAAATCGCCGCCCTCGCCGACGAATCTGTAAACAAGCGCCTCGCCGAAGTCTGGGGCAGCGTCTCCACCACCTCCGACCAAAAGAAAGCACGCATGACCGAACTCCGCGCCGCCCTCACGCCCGAAGTTCTGGCAAAGGCCGACATCGAAAATGGTCGCACCATTTTCACCAGCACATGCGCCGCCTGCCACACGCTCTACGACCTCGGCCAGACCGGCGCAAACCTCGGTCCAAACCTCACCGGCAGCGGACGCGGCGACATCAACTACCTGCTCGAAAACATCGTCGATCCGAGCGCCATCGTACCCGCCGACTACAAACTCAGCACCGTCACGATGAAGGACGGACGCGTGCTCAGCGGATTCATCTCCACGCAAAACGCGCAAACCATGACGCTACGCACGATGACCGAAACGCAAACCCTCGACCGCACCACCGTCGCCAAAACCGAAGCCAGCGCCCAAAGCCTCATGCCCGAAGGAATCCTCGACGCTCTAAAGCCGGAACAAATCCGCGACTTGTTCGGCTTTTTGATGAAGAAGTGAAAATGCGACGGACGCTAACGACTTGGAGATTCGCGGCGGTCTGGAACGCGTCTTGCATTACCGCTCCGCGAAACACAGCCCAATCATGACCTACGCCAAACAACATCTCGCCGAAGCCATCAGCATCCTAGGACAACTCGATCCCGACGCCCTCGAAGGCATGGTCGATCACCTCGCTGCCGTCCGTGAACGCGGCGGACGCCTCTTTATCCTCGGCGTCGGCGGCAGCGCGGCAAACGCCTCGCACGCCGTGAACGACTTCCGCAAGATTTGCGGCTTTGAGGCATATTCGCCGACGGACAACGTCTCCGAACTCACCGCCCGCACCAACGACGAAGGCTGGCCCACCGTCATCTCGGAGTGGCTGCGCGGCAGCCGTCTGCGCAAGGAAGACGGCCTGCTCGTCCTCAGCGTCGGCGGCGGAAACCTCGAAAAAAACGTAAGCCCGAACCTCGTCGAAGCCCTCAAACTCGCCAAGGAACGCGGCGCGACCGTCCTCGGCATTGTCGGTAAAGACGGCGGTTACACGGCGCAGGTCGCCGATGCTTGCTGCATCATCCCGACGGTCAACCCTGTGAACATCACTCCCCATCAGGAAGCTTTCCAAGCCGTCGTCTGGCACCTTTTCGTCTCCCACCCGAAGCTGAAGGTGAACGCGACGAAGTGGGAATCGGTGAAGTAAAAAATCCCGAACCACAGCCGCAAAAGAGGGTGCGGCTGCTGATTTCATCATTCCCTCCCTTGCAATCTGCCTCGCGGCCCGCTACCCACGCCGGACTTCTTTTTCACACATGAATATCCACGAGTACCAAGCCCGCGAACTTTTCGGAAAATACAACGTCGCCACGCAGCCAGGCAGCGTCGCCAGCACGCCCGAGGAGGCGGAGCAAATCGCCACGAAACTCGGCACCAAGGAACTCATCGTCAAAGCCCAGATCCATGCGGGTGGACGCGGCAAAGGCACTTTCAAGAGCGGCTTCAAGGGCGGCGTCCACGTCTGCTCGTCGCCTGCCGAGGCGCGCGACCTTGCGGGGAAAATGCTCGGTCAGGTGCTCGTCACGCACCAGACCGGAGCCGAGGGCAAACTGGTGAATAAGATCTTCGTCGGAGAAGCCGTCGAAATCGCCCGCGAGCTTTATTTCGCCATCCTCCACGACCGCGCCACGAGCGGCTTCACCATCATCGCCAGCGTCGAAGGCGGCGTGAATATCGAAGAAGTCGCCGAGCACACGCCGGAGAAAATCGTGAAGGTCGCCGTGAATCCCGCGCTTGGGCTCCAGTCATTCCAGAGCCGCAATCTCGCAGCAGCGCTCGGACTTCGCGGTGCGTTGATGAACCAGGCCGTGAAGCTCTTCGGAAATCTCTTCGCCCTTTTCCTCAAAGCCGATTGCTCCATGGTCGAGGTCAACCCGCTCGTCGTCACGAAAGACGGACGCCTCATGGCCCTCGATGCGAAGTTCAACTTCGACGACAACGCTCTCTACCGGCAGCCCGAAGTCGTCGCGATGCGCGATAAATCCGAGGAAGACCCTCGCGAAGTCGCCGCCAGCGAGTTCAACCTCAATTACATCGGCCTCGACGGAAACATCGCCTGCCTCGTCAACGGAGCCGGGCTGGCGATGGCCACGATGGACATCATCCAGCACTACGGCGGCAGCCCCGCGAACTTCCTCGACGTAGGCGGCGGAGCCTCGAAAGACCAGGTCACCGCAGCG
>JAYTMG010000524.1:0-2202 GCA_043728745.1 Verrucomicrobiaceae bacterium | reverse complement strand
TGGCTTCCACCAGGCCCACGTAGCCGCGAGTTTCGATTAGTCCGATTGCTTCGCTCATTGTGTGTTTATGTTATTTGGTTAAGTTGAAATTTACTGTTTTAGGAGTTCCACCTTCGTGGCGCGGTCGAGGTCGCAAGCGTTTGCCTCGTCGGTATCCATGTGGACTTCGAGCTTGAACGACGGGTCCACGCGGACAATCAGGTCATCAAAGCGCGTATTGCAGCCCTTCGAGGTCACTTTCAGCGTGATGATGTCGAGGTGCTTCACTCCGTAAAACTTCGCATCTGCCGGCGACATGTGGACGTGCCGGGCTGCGCGGATGATGCCGTTCTTCATCTCCAGCATCCCCTTCGGCCCCATGACGTATCCGCCCGGAGTGCCTTCGATGTCGCCCGACATTTTCACCGGGATGTCCATGCCGAGTTGCACCGCATCCGTGAGCGCGAGTTCGATCTGGGTCAAATTCCGGCAAGGGCCAAGAATGCGGAGATTTGGAATGACGCGACGGCGAGGGCCGATGAGTGTCACGGTCTGTTCCGCTGCAAATTGCCCTTCTTGGAAGAGCATCTTGTGAACGGTGAGTTTCGCGCCGGGGCCGAAAAGAGTCTCCAGATTCGCCGGAGAAATGTGCATGTGCCGCGCCGAGCTGCTCACCTTGAGCTGCGGGGCCGGGCCTGCCGGAACCTGATGCCCAAGTTGCCGAAACAGCGTCGAACGGACGAGTTCTTCAACAACGGTGCGGTTTGGATTGAGAGTTGCGGACATTTATTTAAATGACGGATTGCAATCATATAAAAAACGCCACGACCGTCAACAAAAAAGTTTAGCATTTTTAAGACCACAGTCAGTCATAACGGTAAAATATCCCTTACGCACCTTCGTTTCTGGGCATGTGTGGAGCGCACAAAATGAACGATATTTGTGTTCCGTATCAGTGTTGTTCCCGCTAAATGAGTCTCCCGTGAAAGCACCAATCTTCCTTCTCGCCAGCTCCGTCGCCATTTTTGCACAAGCCCCGATTTTGCCCGTTGGGGCCGACGGAAAGCCGCTCAATCTCGGTTTTGAGAGCGGCACGCTCGCCGACTGGACGGCTACCGGCACCGCCTTCGATAAACAGCCGATCAAAGGTGACGCGGTGGCTGCGCGGCGGGCGGACATGAAGAGCAATCACGTCGGCCAGTATTGGATCGGCGGTTTTGAAGTACACCAAAATGACAAGGCGACCGGCACGCTCACATCGGCGGCGTTCAAAGTCACGCAACCGTGGGCGAGTTTCCTCGTCGCAGGAGGCGAGACGGCCAAAACCCGCGTGGATATCGTTACCAAGGATGACGGAAAGGTGATCCACACCGCGCACAGCGACCAACGAGAGAATCTTCGCCGCTCGGTCGTGGACCTTCGGAAATTCGCGGGGCGGGAGATTTTTGTGCGTCTGGTCGATGAACACACGGAGCACTGGGGCCATTTGAATTTCGACGACTTTGTCTTCCACGCCGAAGAGCCGAAATTTCCTGCGGCTCAAAAGACACAGACAGCCTTGGTCGCCGATGCAGTCCCAAATGCAGGACTAAAGCACGAGCAAGTCCCCGGCGCGGCGACTGTTCCGGAGGGCTACGAGCTGAAGGTTTTTGCAGCGGAGCCGGATATTGTGAATCCCATCGCATTTTGCCTCGATGAGCGGGGACGGGCTTGGGTGGTTGAGGGAATGACCTATCCGAACCGCGCGAAAGAAGGCGAAGGCAAGGATCGCGTGCTCATTTTCGAGGACACGGATGGCGACCACAAATTCGACAAGCGCACTGTCTTCATGGACAAGCTCAACCTCGTCAGCGGCATCCAGGTGGGCCGCGGCGGGGTCTGGCTCGGAGCCGCGCCGTATCTGTATTTTGTGCCGGTGGAAAACTGGGACGCGCCGAAGCCTGCGGGCGAGCCAAAGGTATTGCTCGACGGTTGGGGCTACAATGACACGCACGAGACGCTGAATACCTTCCACTGGGGCCCAGACGGCTGGCTCTACGGATGCCACGGCGTTTTTGTCAGCAGTAATGTCGGCAAGCCCGGCACGCCCGGCGCCCAGCGCACGAAAATCAACGCCGGCGTGTGGCGCTTCCAGCCCGAGCAGCAAAAATTTGAAGTCTTCGCGCATGGCACGAGCAACCCGTGGGGCATGGACTGGAATGCTGACGGCGAGCTTTTCATCGA
>JAYTMG010000523.1:0-1087 GCA_043728745.1 Verrucomicrobiaceae bacterium | reverse complement strand
CAGCACATTGAAAGTGGCGATCGTATTCTGCTGAAGGTCGCGCTCGGGATGATTGAGCCCGAAGCGAACATCCGCATTCGCAGCGAGATGAAAAACGGTATCGCATCCTGCCATCGCCTTCGTCAGCGCAGGCGCATCGAGATTATCCCCACGGACGAGCGTGAAAGACGGATGCAAGAGCGCCTTCGCGACAAACGCCTCCTGCCCGGTGCAGAAATTGTCCCATCCGACCACCTGCTTTCCCTCCGCAAGAAGCCTGTCTGCAAGATTGCTGCCGATAAAGCCGGCCACTCCGGTGATGAAAACGCGTGTCATAATTCGAAAGCGACCAAGTTCGATCGGAACGGCCCAAACCCCAAGCCGGAATACGCCGTCCGTGCTTCACGCCCTTTCGGAAACATCCCACGCAGCTCCGTCGGCGATACGTGTTTGAGGTTTTCCTCGTGGCTCCAATGATGCCAACGCGTCTTCGCCATGAGCCGCCGAAAAAGCGGCACCGGAAGCCAGTGAACCAACGGCAGCGCGGTGTGGTGTTCGACCGGGAAAAGGCGATTCGGCACAGCGATAAAGACCCGACGCCCGACGCGGCACAGCTCGTGGATAAACGCCTCCTGATTCCGAGCGCAGCCGACATGTTCGAGGACTGCGTTGGAATACGCGATGTCGAATTCACCGTCGCGAAACGGGAGCGGCTTCCCGACTTCAATGCGCTGATGCCGAATGCCGGGATACGCCGCAACAATGCCGCGACCATCGCCGAGGCTGGCGCACACGATCTGCTCGCGGTGTGGATGCTTTTGCTCCAGCATGTTGCTCTCCAGCGTAATCTCATCCGAGACGCCGACATCCAGAATCGTTGTCGCGGCAGTCGGGCGCATCACATTTTCAAAAAGCCGGTAGTTCGCTTCGCGCGCACGGCCCGAGAGAGTCTGGAGGAACGTGCTCTTCCCCGCATGTGCGTAATAAATCCCGTCGCCTTGAGCCTGACTCATACGCAGGCGGAGCTCGGGACCAGCGCAACATCTGCATCCGCGCCTGCACGAATGCGCTCCGTTTCTCCGAGCGGATCGACTTTCGAGAAGCGGAG
>JAYTMG010000522.1:0-10268 GCA_043728745.1 Verrucomicrobiaceae bacterium | reverse complement strand
GGCCGTCGTCAGCGCAGTGGCGAACCACATGGTTTTCAAAGATGTGCAGGAAATGCGCGTGGCGAAATTGAAGCGTTTCATGGCGCGTCCGGGTTTTGAAGATGAGCTGGAGTTGCATCGTGTCGATTGCACCAGCGCCAGCGGGATGCTCGACAACTACGAGTTCATTCGCGAGCGCATCGTGGCGTTTGCATCGGAGCCGCTCATCCCGCCGCCGCTCATCACCGGCAACGATCTAAAAGCGCTCGGCCTCAAACCGGGGCCGCGCTTCAAGGAAATCCTCGAAGCCGCCTCCACGCTGCAACTCGAAGGCACGCTAACCAGCCACGAAGCCGCGATGGAATGGGCAAGGGAAAACGCATTATGAGCCAAGATTTCCCCCAGTTGCTCGCGCCTGCTGGTGGAGAACAATTATACATGATTACTGACACCAACAAACCATCGAGCCGTCGCCGAAGAACGTCATCCTCGTCGGTTGCACCGGGCTGACCAACGTGAACGGCATCAAGAGTCTCCCGTCTCTGAACTCGGTCTGTCTCCGCGGCTGCACTGCCTTGACTGATATTGATTCGCTCAAGGATCTGCACGCTTTGGAATACATCTATGTCACGGGTTGCACTGGATTGATCACTCTGGACGCACTGAAGAGTTTGCCGGCGCTAAAAGAGATCGACATCAGCGGTTGCACCGGGCTGACGAAGGAGAGCATCGCCGTATTTAAGGCCGCACATCCGAAGACACTCGTCATCGGACCATAGCGGTGCGGAGTATTCGGAAACCGTAAGGGTGTGAGATATGAATCGGAAAGGATGGGGCGGCTTACTTGCGAATTCGTCTGCTAGGCAGGCACGGGGGCCTTCCTGCGGGTGGTCTGCCGGGGCGCGCACATCAAATGGGCCTCTTCTGGCGAAGGCGCGCTATGAATTAATCGAGCGGCGAAATGTGAAGCGTCCAAGACGACCACTCGGGAGACGATTTAAGAATGCACCATTTTGTAGTTGGCCTCAGCTTTTGTCCTTGCACGTTCCGCCTGCTGGTCGGCGTAGTGTTTTCAGTGATGGATATACGACATGATTTGCCCGAACTGCTCGCGCCGGCGGGGGGCTGGGATTGCTTGCGCGCGGCGGTGGCCAATGGCGCGGATGCGGTTTACTTTGGGCTGCCGAGATTTAATGCCCGGCTGCGGGCGGATAATTTCCGCGATGATGAACTGGTGGATGTGGTAAAATTTTGCCACCGGCATGGCGTGAAAGCGTATGTCGCTTTTAATACGCTCGTGTTCACAAGCGAACTCGATGCGGCGGAGCGGATGCTGCGCGATTGCAGCCGTGCGGGCGTCGATGCGCTGATTGTGCAGGATGTCGGACTGGTCCGGCTTGCCCGCGAAACGGTTCCGGATTTGGCGATTCACGCGAGCACGCAGATGACGATCACTTCGCCGGAGGGCGTGGCGTTTGCGAAGGAACTCGGCATCGTCCGCGCGGTGTTGGCTCGTGAGCTGAGTCTGCGCGAGTTGGAGAAATTTGACTCGGTGCTGCCGCTCGAAACCTTCGTCCACGGCGCGCTGTGCGTCGCATACAGCGGGCAGTGTCTCACAAGCGAGAGCCTCGGCCAGCGCAGCGCCAACCGCGGTGAATGCGCACAGGCGTGCCGGATGCCCTACGAGTTGATCGTCGATGGAGCGCTTCGCGATCTCGGGGACCGCCGTTACCTGCTCTCGCCGCAAGACCTCGCTGCGGTTGCGGAGATTCCCGCGCTGCTCGCACGCGGAGTCACGAGCTTCAAAATCGAAGGCCGGCTCAAAGCCCCCGAATACGTCGCGGCGGTCTGCCAGGTCTATCGAAAGGCGCTCGATGCCGCGCTCGCGGAGCGGGAACACAACATTCCGGCTGCCGATCGGTATCAGCTCGAAATGACATTCTCGCGCGGCCTTTTCACCGGATGGGTGAACGGAGTCGATCATCAGAAACTCGTGCCTGCGCGCTCGGGAAAAAAGCGCGGTCCATTTGCGGGCCGCATCACGGGAGTGGGGCGCGACCACATTCAGATCGCACAGGAAATCGACCTGAAGCCCGGCGACGGTGTGGTCTTCGATACCGGTGGGGACACCAATGCCGAGCAAGGCGGGCGCATTTACCAAGTTAACGGCCCGCGTCTGTATTTTGAGCACGGGAAGATCGACTTCGGAGCGCTTCGCGCCGGACATCGCGTGTGGAAAACGGACGATCCCGCGCTGAACAAGCGGCTCCAGCAAAGCTACGCAGGAAACATCCAGCCGCGCCGCCGCAAGCCCGTCGCGCTGACCGTGAGCGGGGCCGCCGAACAGCCGCTCACGGTGGAAGCTGCGGGCGTGACCGTCCGCTCGAACATCGCGCTTCAAACTGCGCGGACCGCGCCGCTCACGGACGCAAAACTCCGCGAGCATCTCGGTCGATTTGGCGAGCATCCGTATGAACTCGGCGAGCTGCACAACGAACTGAAAGGCGACGTCATTCTCCCAATCGGCGAACTCAATCGACTGCGTCGCGAACTCGCATTCGCCCTCGATGCGGCTTTCGAGGAGCACCGAAGCGAGTTCCCAGCAACATGGCGCGACGTTTTCAAGAACGACGCGCCAAAATCAGAAATCAGAACTCAGAACTCAGAAATCTCCGTTCTCGTGCGGAGCGACGAACAGCTCGCCGCCGCGCTCGATGCTGGAGTTTCCACGATCTACGCGGACTACGAAGACATCCGCCGCTACAAAGACGTGGTCGGAAAAGTGCGCGAGCATTCGGGTGCGTCCGCGATTTTTCTGGCGACGCCGCGCATTCAAAAAGCGGGCGAGGAAGGATTCTTCAAGCTCATCGAATCCGCCGCGCCGGACGGCGTGCTCATTCGCAATCTCGGCGCGATCGACTATTTTCGCGGCACCACGCTGCGGCGGATCGGCGACTTCTCGCTCAATGTCGCCAATCCGCTCACTGCGGCACATTTCATCGGCAAAGGATTGGAACGGCTCACCATTTCGTATGATCTGAACATTGAGCAAATTCTCGCGCTTCTCGTCGCGGCACCGCCCGGTTGGTTCGAGCTTACGCTGCATCAGCACATGCCGATGTTTCACATGGAGCACTGCGTGTTTGCAGCGTTCATGAGCAAAGGTTCGTCGTTCCTCGACTGCGGAAGGCCTTGCGAAAAACACCGCGTGCATCTCCGCGATCGCGTCGGGATGGAGCATCCGCTGCGAGCCGATGTCGGATGCCGCAACACGCTGTTTAATGCAGTCGCCCAGACCGGTGCGCGCTTTTTTACCGAGCTCGAATCGGCCGGTTTGCGCCACTATCGCGTGGAGCTTCTGGAGCAGGAGGGCGCGGAGACCACGCGTATCCTCGCAGCGTATGAGGCTCTCGCGCGCGGCGAGCGGAACGGTGAGGAACTTTGGCGCGAACTCAATGCGCAAAGTCAGCTCGGCGTGACGCGCGGGACGATGGCGGAAAAAGACACGGCCTCGGCTACGGCAGCGATGTCGTAGGGAGAATTGCGAGCGTGCGAACAAACCGTTGCCAGAGCGGTCTGTGAGACGCTAACGTGCCGCCCATGTCGCAAGCCCGTGCAAGCCGGGGCGTTGATGCCCGAGCCGATGAACACAAAGAACGCTATCTCAGCGTCTATCGCTGGATGCTGGTCGCCCGTATTTTGGAGGAGAAACTCTCCAGCCTTTATCGCGGTGGAAAAATCACGGGCGGCGTGTTCCTCGGGCGTGGCCAGGAGGCACTGAGTGCATCGCTCGGCACGGCGTTGCGAAAGGGTGATATTTTTGCTCCGCTCATCCGCGATATGGCGGGGCGGCTGGCATTTGGCGAGAGTGTGACGGACGCGGTGCGCACGTACCTGGGATCGAGGCTCGGGCCGATGCGCGGGCGGGATGGAAATATCCATCGCGGCGAGCCGCGGAAGGGCTACTACGCGATGATTTCGCATCTCGGGGCGATGGTGTCATCGGTCGCCGGCGGTCTGTTTGCGCGGCGGCTGCAAGGCGAGAAGGATGTGGTCGGCGCGACGTGTGTGGGCGAGGGTGGGACTTCGACGGGGAGCTTTCATGAGGGTCTCAATATGGCGGCGGTGGAGAAGCTCCCGCTCGTGGTCATCGTGGCGAATAATCAGTACGCATACTCCACGATCAACGCCCGGCAATATGCGTGCGAAGATCTCGTTCAACGAGCGGCAGGCTACGGCGTGGCGGGCTATAAGATCGACGGAACGGACCCGACCGCATGTATCGAAGTTGTCCATGAAGCCGTCGCCCGTGCCCGCGCTGGAGAAGGCCCGCAAATGGTCGTCGCGGATTTGCTCCGGCTCGTTGGGCACGGAGAGCATGATGATTTTCATTACATGAGCCACGCGCTGAAAGTTTCGCCGATAGGGCGCGACAGCCTCGATGTCGCGCGCGATCAAATCACCGAGGCAGGATGGGCCACGCTCGCACAGCTCGAACTCATGCGCGAACAGGTCTCCGCAGAAATCGAAGACGCCTGCGGCACTGCGCTCCGCGAACCACTGCCGGACCCGAATGTGGAAGACTGGTGCGCCATCAGCACGCGCCGTCTCGCCGAGGGGAAACCACTGTAAATTTCCGTGTTTCAAAATCAACCGACCACCCGCGCCAACGCGGCCATTACCTATCTCGAAGCGATTCGCGCAGCCCAGCACAAGCTGCTCACCGACGACCCGCGCGTATTTATTTACGGACAGGACATCGCCGAATTCGGCGGAGCATTTAAGGCGACGAAGGGGCTCGCCAAAGAGTTTCCGGGCCGTGTGCTCGACTCACCGATTTCCGAGGACGCGCAGGTCGGTATGGCCATCGGCGCGGCGATCGAGGGAATGCGGCCGATTATCGAGATGCAGTTCGCGGATTTCTCGACGTGTGGTTACACACAGATCGTTCAGCACGCGGCCACGCTTCATTGGCGGACGGGCGTTCCGTGTCCGATTGTCATCCGGCTTCCGAGCGGCGGGACTGCTGGCGCGGGGCCGTTTCACTCGCAGAGCATGGAGGCGCTTTACGCGCATTATCCCGGCATCGTGGTGATGACTCCGGCGACTGTGGAGGATGCTTACACGATGCTTCTGGAAGCGGTGGAAATCGACGATCCCGTGATTTTCTGTGAGCACAAGTATCTCTACTACCATCTCAAAGCGGACGCATTGCCGACGGTTGCGCTTCCGACGGGAAAAGCGCGAGTGGCCCGCCCCGGTCGCGATGCCACGATCGCTACGTATAGCGCGATGGTCCACGAGTCGCTCGCCTGCGCTGCCGAGCTTGCCAAAGAGGGATGGGAGATTGAAGTCATCGACATGAGAAGTGTGAAGCCGCTCGACACGGATACTATCCTTGCAAGCGTCTCGCGCACCGGTCGATTGCTGGCGGTCGGCGAAGCATTTCCGTGGGGCGGAGTGACGGCGGAAATCATCGCGCGCGTGGCCACGGAGGGCTTCGATTTGCTCGATGCTCCGCCGATGCGGCTGAACGCGAAAGACACGCCCGTTCCGTATCATCCAAACCTGTGGGGAACGCACCGGCCCACAGCAACATCGATCGTCGCGGCTATGCGGCGTCTTCTTAAAGCGTAATTTTTTCCGAACCATGCCACGCATTCCAATCATCATGCCGCAGCTCGGCGAGAGCATCGCCGAAGCGACCATCGTGCATCTTCCATTCAAAGTCGGCGACGAAGTCCAAGCCGACCAGGACGTGATGGAAGTCGAAACTCAAAAAGCGACGATGGGCGTCACCGCACCATGCGCGGGTGTCATCGCGGAAATTTGCGTAGAGTCTCAGCAGAGCTATCCAGTCGGCGCGGTCCTCGGGTATTTGGAGGTCAGTGCGGTCGATGTGGAGCGACTTGGTATTTCACTCGAGCCCGCTCCTGCGACGGCAAAAATCGAAGGCTCGATGACGGAGCCGGCGCATGTGATTCCTACGGTTCACGGACTTCCGGTGCCCGTGAGTGCTGGCGGAATGGCGTATCTTTCGCCTCGCATGAAAGCGCGGATGAATGAGCTTGGGCTCCACGCAGCGGACCTTTCCGGCATCGCGGGCAGCGGTGCCGCTGGGCGCGTGACTATCGAAGACCTCGAAGATTTTCTTTACCGGCTCGACGAGCATAAGCAGAGCAAAGCCTCCTCAATGCGCGTCGCAGTAGCCGATGCGATGCGGCGTTCGTGGACTCGTCCGCTCGCCACAGTCGGACGTCCCGTCTCACTCGGCACGATGCTCGCGCATCGCAAACAGCAAGCAGCCAAGCCCGGCCCCGCGCTTTACGTACTGCGCGCGCTGTCAATCGCACTCGGCGAAAATAGCGCGCCAGCGGGCCGTCTTATCGGTGGGAAAATTGTCCATCCAAAAGCCATCGACGTCGGATTTGCCGTCGAGGCTGAAGACGGCGTGCTGGTTCCCGTCCTTCGCAATGCCGATACAATCACGCTCGCGAATCTCCTCCCGCGATACGACGAACTTGTGGAGCTCGCCCGTCAGCGCCGACTCCCCGCGAGCGCGCAAGGCGGAAGCATCGCGACCATTACAAACTTCGGCACGTTTGGACTCACTTGGGCGACGCCGATTCCGCTCCCGGAGCAGACGCTCGTTCTGGGACTTGGCGCGGGTCGAATGATGCCGCATTGGGACGCCAAGAAAGAGGTGTTTGTCCCGGTGATGGAGGCCGATCTCACGCTGAGCTTTGATCATCGCGTGCTTGATGGCGGAGCAGCAGGCCGCTTGCTCGCGCGAATTGTCGAGCTGCTTCAAGCGCCCGAGACTCTTTGATGAGGACCGAGAAATTCCAGACTGCGGGTGTCGTGATCGCAGCAATGCTGATCGGCAGCGGAATGACTTACTATCTAGTGAACCGGCCGGTGCAGACTGTCGCTGCGATATCGCCTCCCGTCGAATCTCCGCGCAAAGAACAGTCCGCCGTTCGCCGTTTTTCCGACGAGAATGACAGCGCTCTCGACGCCGCAATTTCCGCAGCGAAAGAACAGCGGGCCGCCGGCAAATTCAAGGCGATGGCCAGTAACCCGGATGAATTTGCCCGCGCGCTTGGAGGGATCAATTTTCGCCTGTCTGACTTTTCTTCGCGCTTTGAAGAAACTCCGGCATCGGACGCGCCGGAGTATAAGGCTTACGCGGCGGAACTCAGTCAACTGACGCTCGATCTTGCCAATCTCCTAAGCGACGAAGCGCTGATCGAATCGCTCGACGACAGCACTCCGAAAGCCCTCGCGCGTCATCAGTCTCTTCTGACCGCCGGGGCGCTTGCGCTCGATGACGCGGTCACTTCCAAGGTCGAGGCCATCATTGCCGCCGCCGCTGAGAAGGCGCTTCCTGCCGACATTGGAGACCGAGTGATGACTGCGGCTGAAGAAGCGGAGTTTGATAAGAAGTTCGAAGCGATGACTGCGGAGATTCGAGAGAAAATCATCCCGCTTTTGACTGTGGAGCAGGCGAGGCGACTCGATGCGATGGGGCTGGAGCAAGTTCTTTTCGGATTGTCGGGTGAGCCGTGAATTCGACGACGAGGCGCGCTGCTTGCCAACGGTTATTGAGGCGCTAAAGACGGCGCGGTGAAGCCCGATTAACATGGCCGCGCGACAATGGTAAATTATTTGATGCGGGCAGTTGCCTCGGAGCAACATGTGCAATCCGTGATGATCACTGCGTAATTTTATGAACACACTCGAACCCGGCAACAAAGCCCCATCATTCCAAGCTCTCGCCATCGGAGGCGCGTATGGAGAGGGCGGAAAGTCTGTCTCGTCCTCGGAATTCGCGGGGCAGAATCTTGTGCTTTATTTTTACCCGAAGGACGAGACGCCGGGCTGCACGATGCAGGCGTGCGGGCTGCGCGATGCGTGGGCTGATGTTTCTGCGAAATGCGTGCTTTTCGGCGTGAGCATTGATTCCGCAGCGAGCCATGCGAAGTTCATTGCGAAGCACTCGTTGCCTTTCCCGTTACTAGTGGATGATGAGCGGAAGCTCGTGGAAGCTTTCGGCGTTTGGGTGGAGAAAAGCATGTATGGCAAGAAATACATGGGCACCGAGCGAACGACATTTGTCATCGGGCCGGATGGGGTTTTGCGTGCGGTGCTGCGCAAGGTGAAGCCGGGAGACCACGCGGAGGCTGTGCTGTCGGCGTTAAATTTCAAATAGGCGACTTGCCGAGTCCGTCGGGGTGTGTCAGATCACGAGTATGAAGCAATTCTTTCTCGCCCTGTTTTTCGTCGTTTCCGCCGCTTTAACTTCGTTTGCGCAGATCAGTCCGATCCAGATGGATGTCCTGCAAAAACAGAAGACAGAATCGAAAGGCGCTGGAAAGGCATCGAAAACGCAGATTCGCTCGCTTGAGATTTCATTGCAGAATTTGTCGCGTCAGGAGCATCCGAATTTGCAGGTCCACTATTGGTTTTTCGCGAAGGGGATCAAAGACGGAGATATCGACGTTTTCAAAAAAGGGGAGCGAAAGGCATCGCTCGCAGCAGGGGAGAAGCAAGTCATCGAAAGCGAGCAGGTGAACTCGTCATACACGGAAGATCATTTCGCAATGGAGAAGGGCAAAGGCAAGGGAGGTGGTGGTAAATCTGGATCGAGCTCGAGGGCGAAAAAAGTGGAGGGTTCCGGTGACCGCATTGTGGGTTACGGTGTGCGTGTGATGGACGGCGACAAGGTGCTGACGGAGTTTTTCAGCCCGCAAGGTCTCAAGGAAAAATTGAAGTAGCGGGTAGCCCGTGAAAAGGCGAAGCTACTTCGCCCTAGCTGTGGAGTCTCGCTGGATGAGCGAAACCGGACGAACGGTGCGAAGGGGCGAGGGAGGCATTCCTTCTCGAATTTGTCGTTCAGCTTCGGCGGCCGCCGCGACCGCGAGTCCGTCCACCGACGAGACGACCGTGGTGATCGGGATCGCGCTTGGGGGAGTTTCGGAATGGTCCGAGAATGCAAGCACACTCAGTGAATCGGGAATTGAGATTCCGTTTTTCAGGGCACTCGCGATGACTCCGCAGGCGGATGCTTCGCTGAGGCAAAGAAGGGCCGACGGAGCTTGCCGGGCGGTTAAAGCCTGAAGTGCAGCGATGCCGGCTTCAAATGTGAGGTCTCCCTGAAAAATGTCCTGCGCAGAGATGGTGATGTTGTTCTCATGCGAGGCGACGCTGATGGCGCGGTTGATCTCGGCAAGGCGGGGGTCGAGACTTCCGAACGGGCCGCTGACGATGCCAATGTTTTTATGCCCGAGTTCTGCGAGGTGACTGAGCGCGAGCTGGGCCGCGGCTGTGTAATCCGGCAGGATGCTGGAGGTGCCTGGGATGTGAGATTCGTGCCCGACAACGATGACGGGATATCCGCGGCGAAGTGTGATTCGGCAAAGCGATGCGTTCGCGGTGCCAATGCAGATAAACTTTGATGCCGTGCCGTTGCGAATGGCTGCGGGAAGAGAATCATCTTCCGGTGAGTATTCTTGGCTCTCCGCGTAGCGCGCGACGACGATGCCGTGCATGATGTTGTCGCGGAGAAGCGCACTGGCCACCTGTGCGGCAAATGGATTGGAAAGACCGTTTGGAAGCTTATCGGAAACGAGGAGGCAGGTGTCTCCCGTCTCAGGATACATGCGGACTTCAGCACGCAAGTCGTTCGGGATGTAGCCGAGTTCGCGGCATACTTTGAAGACCCGTTCGCGAGTTTTGTCGCTGACGCGGATGCCGTAGTCGCGGTCATTAAGCAGGGAGGAGATGGCGCCTTGTGAGACGCCTGCCATTTTCGCGATTGTGGCCATGGTAATCGGCTTTGCCGGGCTACCTAGTGGTTTGGCAGCCCGGTTTGTTCCCGACATTCCCCCTGACCCAAGGGAATCACCTTCCGAGGGCAGATTCATAGGGTCAAGGAATGAAGGATTTATCCGATTTCCTCAAGCAAAAACCCGCTGACAGGTGAAAAAACCGTCAGGTCGCGACTTTTCCCAGTGTTAAGCCGCCTTCGGGAATAGTTCGTCCACATCACAGAACGCGAATGGTTTGGCGAGAAATGTCCAAGGTGGTTCGACGGGATACCGCTCCATGAGTTCGTCCTTGAGCAGGCCAGAAGTGAGGATGGCGCGTACGTCAGGCGCGATTCTGCGAATCTGGTCGAGTGCTGCCGGTCCCGAGAGAAGCGGCATCTGAACATCGAAAAGGACCGTTCCGATTTCCTGTGAGTGTTCCTTAAAAATAGTCAGCGCTTCATCCCCGTTTTCCGCGAT
>JAYTMG010000521.1:0-2298 GCA_043728745.1 Verrucomicrobiaceae bacterium | reverse complement strand
TCGTGCGGAAGATCCGACGGTGCCGATCAAGGAAGTCCACAAGATGAGCGAGGCGCAGGTGAAGAAGGAAATGGCGATTCACCCGGAGTTGGAATTCGTGGAAACGAAGAAAGATCTTCCGCAGCAACACATCATTATTTTCCGGAGGAAGTAGTCGATGAAAGCCATTCGAGTGAGCGCCTTCGGAGCGCCGGAAGTTCTTCAAATCGCGGAAGTGTCAGACCCGGTTCCGGCAGAGGACCAAGTTCTCGTAGAAGTTCACGCTGCGGGCGTTAACCCTGTCGATACCTACATCCGCAGTGGGATCTACGCCCGACTGCCGGAACTCCCGTACACTCCGGGAATGGATGCCGCCGGGGTGATTCGGGAAATCGGATCTGCGGCGGGCGGCACGCACAGAATCGGAGACCGGGTGTGGCTGACTGCCAGCATCGACGGAACGTATGCCTCGCTCACCCGCTGCACTGCGGACCAGGTGCATTCGTTGCCGGACCGCATCACTTTTCAACAAGGCGCGGCGATCGGGGCGGCGTATAGCACCGCATACCGCGCTCTGTTTCAGCGAGGGCAGGGGAGGCCGGGACAGACCGTTCTCATTCATGGAGCGACGGGCGGCGTGGGGATCGCTGCGGTGCAAATGGCGAGGTCCGCAGGGATGCGTATATTCGCCACGGGTGGATCAGAGCAGGGGCGGGCGATGCTGCGCGAATGCGGAGCCGACGAAGCACTCGACCACACGGAGGCGGACTATCTTGAGCGCATCGCGACGGGAACGGCGGGCCGGGGAGTCGATATCGTGGTTGAGATGCTCGCAAATGTGAATCTCGGCAAAGACCTGGGCGTCGTGGCGAAAGGCGGATGCATCGTCATCGTCGGTGCGCGCGGGCCGGTGGAAATCAACCCGCGTCTCGCCATGCAGCGCGAGTGCGACATCCGCGGACTCATGCTCTTTAATGCGACACCGCAGGAAGCACGGGAGGCATTTGCCGCAATTCAATCGGGCTTGGAAAGCGGAGCACTCGCGCCAGTGGTCGGCGAAGAGTTCCCGCTCGCAGACGCGGCGCAAGCGCATGTTGCGGCGATGGCTTCGGGGCGTCGTGGCAGAGTCGTGCTGAACTGTCGGTGATTTAGCGAAATAGCTCCGGCAAATGCTTCCGCGCAATAGGCTCGGGGAGCTGCACCAGCACGGGTCGAGCCCCGCTTTTGAGAGTGCGCAGCGTTCGCTGGAGGTCCGCCATCCGCAGGACCGTGCATCCCGCCGTCCCTTTGCGCTCGCCCACCCACTCGTGCAAATAAATGCACGAGCCCGCGCCGGGAATCCTCCGGGGATTGTGCTCCACCCAAATCCCGAGCGAATAGTGCGGTGAGCCGAAAAGCTTCTCTGATGTTTTCCAATCCGGGGCGGCGACTTTCCTGAGATCGACGAACTGATTGTAGTAACGGGATTTCGGGTCATCGATCGCCTCGTGCGACGGCGTGAGTGTGAAACATGGCACACTCAGGCGAACGCCGTTGCTGGAGAAGGCCGGACCAAAACGAAAGACGCCCGCAGGAGCGCGCCCATCGCCTTCCTTCTTTTGCGGTGCGCCGTTATCCCCATCGTGGAGCCCCAGTCCCCACGCCATCCCGTTTCGTCCGGTGAGCGCCGACATCGTCGCGCCGGTCTGCTCCCACCCGCGCTTGGTTCGCGAAAAAATGCGGACGTTTGCATCGCGAGCGCTCCAATCGCGGGAAGTCACTAAAACAACCTGCCGCGCCGATGCCGGAATCGCGACATTTGCGCGACCTGCGACGGCGAGTGACAAAAAAATTACGGCAGTTCGAAGCATGGCCAACAGAGTGGGTGCGAAAATATTTCTGTCGAACTCGAAAACGCACTTGCGTCAACGAGCGGGTTTGATACTTACACCGCCCCGCCGAAACAATTGCTCGGGTGGTGAAATGGCAGACACGTACGTTTGAGGGGCGTATGCCGTAAGGCATGGGGGTTCAAGTCCCCCCCCGAGCACCACTTCCAAAAATCTCTTTGGAAGTCCTCCTGTCTTGACCTCTCCTCTTACACCGCGCACCCAGAGTCATGTCCGTAAAACAACGACAGTGGATCGCAGCCGCAATGGTGCTCATCACGCTCGCGCTGCTCTATCCCGGCCTCACGATCAACGCGCTCACCATCCGCGGCGTTCTCGATGCCGGCGGTGTGGCAGCGCTCGTCGAGCGGACCGTCGCCGCGCAGATGCCGAAGGATCAGCTTGCGCAGATCCGCCCCTACATGAACCCGGCAAAGTTCGGCCCGATGAA
>JAYTMG010000520.1:0-1400 GCA_043728745.1 Verrucomicrobiaceae bacterium | reverse complement strand
CTGATGGACGTGAGCTTTCCGCCGCGCGTGGCGAATACCTTGGAGTGGCGGATCAATTCCGAGTTCGCGGGCGAAGTGGTCGTGGAGATTCGCTACTTCACGAGCGGCATCTCATGGAGCGCGGACTACGTGTGCGAGGCGAGTAAGAACGAGACGACGATGGATTTCTCCGGCGCCGTGCGCGTCACGAACCACAGCGGCGAAGATTACGAGAACGCGCAGGTGCGGCTGGTCGTGGGCGTGATTCGTCTCGTGCAGGAAATTGCCGACCTCGCGCGTGCCGGCAAGCCGGGAATGCCGACGACGCTGGCGCTCGCGGACAACGGCGCTGTGCCCGCTGCACCGGCGGTACGGATGCGCGCCTTTGGCGCGATGATGGAAGCGGACAAGGCTGCGCGCATCGCTCCCAAGGAAATTCAGAAGGAAGGTCTCTCCGAATATTTCATGTACACCGTCGAGGGCCGCGACACGATTCCCACGGGCTGGGCCAAACGCCTGCCGTCCTTCAAGACGGATGCGGTGCCGCTGGTCAGTTACTACAAGTTCGAGACCGAGCGCTTCGGCGAGCAGGTCATGCGCTACTACCAGTTCACAAATTCCATCGCGAACAAGCTGGGCAAGGAGCCGCTGCCGGACGGCGCGGTGCAGGCGTTCCGTTTCACCACGGACGACCGGCTCTACGCCTTCGTCGGGCGCACGGCGGTGAAATACATTCCCATCAACGAGTTCGTGGAACTGGAACTCGGCAATGATCTCGAAGTCTCCGTGAAGCCGGTGCTGATGGACTGGCAGAAGACCGACGTGCAGTTCGGCAACAACGGCAATGTGAGCGGCTGGACGGTGAAGGAGACCTGGGAAATCGAGGTGCAGAACTCGAAGGACATCCCGGTGGTCGTGGACATCCGTCGCAATTTCAGCGGCGACTGGACGGTCACGAGCGCGGCGAAATACGAGAACGTGGACAAGACGAAGGTGAAGTTCCTCGTGCCGCTGGCCGCGCGCGGGAAGCAGAAGTTCACTTACGAACTGGTCATGCGGAACGGGACGAACGTGCAGCGGTAGGCGGGAGTTTTTAGAGGAAGCGGAGCGCGGGCTTTCCAGCCCGCAGCCACATTCCATGACAGGCAGTTCACTTCTAAAACCGCACCTTCCGGTCGTCGCACGTTGCTGCGGGCTGGAAAGCCCGCGCTCCTGCGCGCAACACTGACAGCGGTATCATTTGCAATTTGTGCGCGCCGTTCCCCCTCACCCCGGCCCTCTCCCCAGAGGATAGGGAGCGCGGAGTGGCAGCACGGGTTCATTCATGTTCTTCGCCGCGTTTGGTTGCGCTTGATCCAATCCAGCCGGCTCAAGTCATCGCGCGGCGACGAATGGTTCTCCCTCTCCTCGGGGGTGAGGGC
>JAYTMG010000519.1:0-4895 GCA_043728745.1 Verrucomicrobiaceae bacterium | reverse complement strand
TATGAAGCAATGACAAAGTGTGATTTCTCGCAAGTTTTTACTGGCTACAATTATTGTAGGAATTAAGCATTTATCGGGTGTTTCGCGAAAATCACGGGGAAGTCAGGCTAACGGGCGGCTTTGTTCGGGATCGGCTCCACGCCCCACAAAATCCTCCGCTTTTGTGGCGAAGCCGAGCACGAATAATCGAGTCATTCGCACAGGCTGCCTGCGAGACGGAGCGAAAACTGCGCTCGACTCGCTCGCCGCGCAGACGGCTTACTCCGCGTCAACTTGAGCCTCGCCACTTCCGACTACGACTTCATTTTGCCCGACGACCGCATCGCGCGGCATCCCGCTGCGCGCCGTGATGAATCGCGCATGATGGTCCTGCACCGCGCGACACAAACCATCGAGCACCGCTTGTTCAGCGACTTCCCCGGCTACATCCGCAGCGACGATCTCGTCGTGCTCAACGACACCCGCGTCATCCCCGCGCGAGCGTTTAGCGACGATGGGAAAATCGAGCTGCTCTTCCTCGAACCCGCAGGCGACAACGCGTGGATGTGCATGGTGAAACCCGGACGCAAAATGCGCATCGACGCGGAACTCACCGTCGGCGGCGTGCGCGGAAAAGTCACAGCCATCTGCCCCGACGGCGAACGCATCATCGCCTTCGAAGCGCCCGTGGATCTCGACCGCGTCGGCGAACTTCCGCTCCCGCCGTATTTCGATCGCAAGCCCGAGAACGAGGACGATGAGCGGTACCAGACCGTCTATGCCCGCAATCGCGGAGCTGTTGCCGCACCCACGGCGGGGCTCCATTTCACGCCGGAGATCCTCACGAAAATCCCCCACGCATTCCTCACGCTTCACGTCGGCGCAGGGACGTTCCGCCCCGTGCAAGTCGAGGACATCACGCAGCACCGGATGCACTTCGAGCGCTACGCCATCTCCGCCGAAACCGCCGCCGCCGCAAACGCCGCCAGCCGCATCATCGCCGTCGGCACGACATCCGCCCGCGTGCTCGAATCCATCGGACGCCCGCTCACTTCCCGCGAAGGCAAAACCGACATCTTCATTTACCCGCCTTATCAGCCGAAAGCCGTGGACGCATTGCTCACCAATTTCCATCTGCCAAAAAGCACGCTGCTCATGCTCGTGAGCGCATTCGCCGGCCGCGAGTTCATCCTCCGCGCCTACGCCGAAGCCATCGCAAGCGGATACCGCTTTTACAGCTACGGCGACTGCATGTTGATCCTGTAAAAAAGACGCTCAGCGCAGAATCACAAAATCCCCCGAGGGCTCCGCAAACGCAGTCGCAAAACTCCACGCCGCCACATTCCCCGCCTTGCCGCTTTTCCCATCGCTGCCGAGAATCGTCCATTCCAGCGCACCGCCGCGCGCCCAGCCTGTGCCGGTGGTCCACACCGCCAGCGTTTCGCCGCGCGCATTTGTCGCGAGCCACGGATGCTTTCCTTTTCCCAGTTCCACCGGCGCGCCACCAATTGTGGACGTGTATATTTTTCCATCCGTCTCCCACGCCATGCGCGTTGCGGCCTTGCCCGGCAGGAGCGTTGCGCTGCTCATCGGGCAAGTGTTTCCCGCCCACGGTGAAATCATCTCGCTCCGAAAAGTCGCACCGCCATCGCGGGAGGAAAGAAGCGTCATATCGCGTTGGCCCACCGAATGTGCGGCACGATAGATCGTATAAATTGTGCCATCCGTCCCCACCCCTGCGCGCAACGAGCAACACGCGCAAACGCCCGCCTTTTCCGCAGTCGCAATCACGGGCAGCGCAAACGTCACACCACCATCCGCCGACTTCCGCACCCGCACCACGCGCGAGGTCTCGCCCGTCTCCGCACCCGGCCCGTGCCACACGACAAAGACCGCGCCCTTTGAATCCGCAGCGACCGACGCCCCGCCATCCAGCCCAAAACCACCATCGAACAAATCCCGCTGCGGCTCGCTCTTTCCGGTCCCCGCAACAATGCGCGAATACCAAAGCGGACTCCGTGGCGGCTTCGTCCCCGCCACACCCGCCCCGTTCCACACAAAATGCACCGTCCCATCCTTTCCGAGCGTCATCTGCGCACCACGAATTGTCCCCATCGCAATCGCGCTTCCCGGCTCGGAATTCACCACGATCGGCGCGCTCCACTCCCGCGCCCCCCGAGCCCGACTCACATAATGCACATCGCTCGCGCCCGGCGCGCCTGTGAGATAAAGCAGATGCGCCGTCCCGGCCAAATCCACCGCAGCCTGCGGCTGCACGCCCTTCTCCGGAACCAACTCGACACGAACCTCGGCGAACGCAAGCAGCGGGAAAGTGAGAAGTGCGATGAGTGATTTCATAGGATACGCTAGGGAAGAAATGAGCCCCCCAGCCTCCAAGTGCAAGACATACCAAAATCGCACGCACTCCCGCGCGTCCCTGACCGCATAATCCGCCAACGCCCCCACTTCCGCCGCCGTCGGATCGCTCCGCCCGTCGAAAGCCGCCGTTCCGCCCGCGTCGGTTCGCTCGGTGCTCGCCCGCTTACCGTTCCCTCCGGCGTCGGATCGCGCCCCCGGACAAAAGTGCCCCAACCGCCCGCGTCGGATCGCTCCCTGCGCCAAAAGTCCCCCGTCCGCCGCCGTCGGCTTGCAGGCTGGGCTAAAATTGACCAATCCGCCGCCGTCGGATCGGTCAATTCTCCAGAAGTCCCCGATCCGACGGCGTCGTAACTCACCGCCCAACAGATACAACCGCACAACTTGCGCAAAAAGTGGTCAAAAAACGACAGGCTTCTCATACGGACGGCCCACCGCAGGGATTTCTGCCTCTTACCGCCCTGAAAAATGGCCTGCGTCGGGGAGTTGAAAGGCTATTTCCGCTGGCATGACGCCCGGAACCGCTCCCAATACAGGTGCAAGGAGTCGGTGAACGAAAGATCGAAGTCGAAATGCATCGGTTGGAGAGAAATGCGCCCGTCCCATGGCCCCTCGCCCGCCGCGACCGCGTAAGTTGCCACGAGGTTCAGCTCGAAATTCCGGAAGACCAAGTCGGGGTGCATCCAGAATGCCGCCGTTTCTATTCGTTCGCGCAAGTCCGGATCGGGCGTCAGTGTGGAAAACCGATACGATATCCAGTTGTCGTCTTTTGAGACAGGGTCCGAGAGCGAGGCGATGGTGGTGCCCCTCCACTCGACATCCCACTCCAGCCGCATCCCGTAGTCCGCCTTCGCGACGCGACGGCGGAGGGCACGCTCGGAGGCAAAACGGCGGAGTTGCTCGCGGGCGAGCGTGGCTTTTTCGTCGCGGTTCATGTTCTGGAATTTGGTTCGGTTGCTGCGGCTGTCATTTGATGGATCGGAGCGGAGAACGGGACGTGAAGGTGCGCGAGCTACCGGCAGGCGGAGAATGAATGTTCTGTTTCTAGGGTGGAAAATCCATGCGAGCCGGTAGCCCACATGCGAACAGTGGTGCAATACGTAGTGCTACGCAACGATTGTTGCGCGTCGCCTGATGACTTACCCGTTATGCGGGCTGCGGACGGGGGGAGGCGTAGCGTTTTATGGCTTGGTCGGTTTGGTGCCTTTGATTTTGGAGTGCTCCCGAGGCAAGAAGCGGCCGGGATAGCGTTCGCGGAGGGCTTTGACTGTGTGTGACGGAGACACATAGCCGGTCTGTCGGCTGATTTCCTTCAGGCTCGCTCTGGCGTCCCAGAGCGCCTCCAGCAATTGTATCTTTTGTCGGAAGGCTTCCTTTTTTTGAGCCACGGCGGCGGCCTTTGCGGCGTGGGCAGGAGCGTTTCTCGCAACAGCGTCTTTCGACCTGTTGGGGTTGCGAAAGGGAAAGCGGCCGGGGTAGCGTTTGCGCAGATCTGCTATCCTGGTCTTAGCGCCACGGACGCCCGTTTTGAGCAAGATTTCTTCGTCACTAACTCTGGCGAGCCAGAGGGCTTTGACGGCATCCAACTTTGCCGCAAGAGCCGCAGCCTTGATTTTTTTCCGTTTCCGTTCGGCCGTTTGGCGCTCAAGTTTACGCTGGGCGGCGACCCAGGACGTCCGGGCATAGCGCTCCGCTCTGCGGTAATAGGTGACGCCTGCCTTCTCAGCATACTGCCGGACCATGTCGCGGACGACGCCATATTTTTTGGCGATCGCGGTGAGGGTGGGGTGCTTTGCCGCACGCAGATCGGCGACCAACTCCGCGCGCTGGGCAACTGTCAGTTTCCCCCGTAACTCCGTGCCCGGTGGGAGCCCCCGCGGACGGGTGGGCACGCCTGCTTCGCGGAGGGCTTTGTAAATCCTGGAGGGGCTGAGCCCGAATTCCTTTGCGAGTGCGGGGCACGGTTCCCCGTTGGCGTACCGGCTGAGGATTTGCTGAAGGCCGGGGATCGGCCCGGAGTGGATGCGTGCAGATCCTCTACCACGGGGGCGGCAGGTGACGCCGGCATCGAGAAGGCGCTTGCGGACGGTGCTCATAGAGACTCCCGCTGCTTTTTCGAGCTGGGAAAGGGAGGCTCCGGCTAGGTACCGTTTAATGAGTTCATCGATGCTAAGCTCTGACGCTTTGTCTGGTCGGTTGCTGTTCATTTACATGGCTTGTTTTGCGGGTTTTTTTCGCTGCCGTCGAGAGTTTGTGGGGAGGAGGGGGGCCGTGAGGCGTTCGTAGAGGGCGAAGAGGTGCTCGACTCGGGCGCGGTCGGTGGGGAAGGGGTCCGTGAGCGTGATTGGTGATTTGGGATTGGTGGTGTTGTGGGCGACGGCATAGGCGCGGTCCACGGCGCGGTCGAGGGCGGCGTGGGCAGCAGCCAGAGGGGCGGGCATGGAGAGCGGGTCGTAGAGGTCCGCAAGGGTGGAGGCGGGGTAGGCGGCGCGGGCGGTGAGGACGGCTTGCGCGCTCGTCTCGATGGCCTGCCGCTCCCG
>JAYTMG010000518.1:0-34377 GCA_043728745.1 Verrucomicrobiaceae bacterium | reverse complement strand
GATTATTCCGTGGAATTTCCCGCTGCTCATGGCCGCTTGGAAGCTCGCCCCGGCGCTTGCCTGCGGCAATACCGTCGTCCTCAAGCCGGCGGAAACCACGAGCATCACAGCGATGCACCTTGCGCGGATTTTGCAGGAAGCGGAACTACCCGAGGGCGTGGTGAATATCGTCACTGGCGCGGGCGACACGGGTCGCGCACTCGTCGAGCATGAAGGCGTGGACAAGATTGCGTTCACCGGCAGCACCGAAGTGGGAAAATGGATCGCGAAAGCGACTGCGGGCACGAACAAAAAGCTGACGCTGGAACTCGGCGGAAAAGCGGCGCATATCGTCTTCGAAGACGCGCCCATCGACCAGGCTGTGGAGGGTGTGGTGAACGGCATCTTCTTTAATCAAGGCCACGTCTGCTGCGCAGGCTCCCGACTTTTCGTGCAAGAGGGAATTTACTCCGACGTGCTGCGCCGTTTGCGCGACCGCATTTCCACGCTCCGCGTCGGCGACCCGCTCGACAAGAACACCGACATCGGCGCGATCAACAGCCGCGCGCAGTTGGAAAAAATCCGCTCGCTCGTCGATGCCGGGGTCGCGGAAGGCGGCGAGTTGATGCAGCCCTCATGCGCGCTGCCGTCGAAAGGATTCTGGTTCCCGCCGTCCGTAATCACCGGCGTCACCGCGAGCCACCGGATCGCGCAGGAGGAAATTTTCGGACCCGTGCTGAGCGTGCTGACATTTCGCACGCCGGAGGAAGCCGTGGAGCGCGCGAACAATACGCCTTACGGACTCAGCGCTGGTGTGTGGACGGAAAAAGGCTCGAAGATTTTCAAGACGATCGGGAAGCTGCGCGCCGGTGTCGTGTGGGCGAATACTTATAACAAATTCGACCCGGCGTCGCCGTTCGGCGGATACAAAGAGAGCGGCTTCGGACGCGAAGGCGGCATCCACGGCCTCGCGAGTTACGCCCGGCTGGAGTAGCTACTGCGGGCGGACCTGGATCATCTCGCCGAGACGTTTCGAGAGCTCCTCCTGCCCGGTCTTCACGTCGTTGAGCCCGCGAAGCGTGTCATCGAGACGCGAGGCAAGGTCTGCGCGTTTCTCGGCTTCACTGACCACGCGAACTTGATAATGCTCCGCGAGAACACCGATGCCGGGACCGGTCACCGTGTTTCCGTCCAAGACTTCCAGCCAGAATTCCACCGTGTCGCCCTCGGAAAGAGCGAGCCGCTCGATACGCCACTCAAAGCGGCGGGTGATGGATTTGGGAGTCTCACCGCCAAGATCGAGATCGAGTATTTTGTGAGGAGTCCCCGAGGTCCAATTCACTCCATAATGCAGCCGCACTTTCTCCACGCCGAAATCATCCTTCGCTTCAAACGAAACGAGAAACACGGCATTGCGCGTGACGAGTTCCTCTCGGCGGACCGGCCAAAGGATGCGCACCGTTGGTTGCTCGTCGGGGAGGATTTCCAGCCGATGAACCAGCGATGTTTTGCTCTCGATCCCCTCTTCATCCACGAGCCGAAATGCGAGCCCGGCTGCATTGGGCGGCACCTCCGCGACGAGGTTCCACGCTTCGCCAGCTTGCATCGCAACTTCGCGAACGATCGTTTTTTGGTCCGCAGCCAACCATCGCGCCGTCGCGGATTTCAGACGGGCCGGGCTTTGCAGGCGGAGCTCCAGCTTTGAACCGGCGAGCAACCGCAGATCGTTCATCGCTCGCGGCTTCGGCGGAAGGCCGGTGTACGTCGGCCATATCTGCGTCGCCTCGACCTTGCCGACCGTCGGGCGTGGCCGCACTTTTACGCGAGCGGCCCGCGTGCGATTGTCGCCGAGTTCCAGCGTGTAGGAAAAGCTCTCCTGCACCGACTGAAGGTTCCGCGCGAAGCTTGTGGAATTCGCCGCCGTCGGCTCGAACGCGAATTCCTGCCGCTTCCCGGAATCCGTTACGATGTGCAGCTTTCCGACTGCCGGAATCACACCGGCGAGCGTCGCCGCGATTCGCAAATCGTCGCCCATCGCCATCACTTTACTGCCGGTCGACTCCACGATCTGCGTCCTGCGCGGCACCGCCGCCTCCACGAGCACCGCACGTTGAAAAAGCGGCCACGATGCCTTTCCCGCAAGCAGCCACGCGACCACCGCGCAGACAAACATCCCGGCTCCAACTTTCGCCCATCGGACAAAGCGCGCGCGGCTCACCACACCGCGCAACGACGACGAGCGAGCCAGCGTCGCAGTCTCCAAAACCAGCGCTCGCACCAGCGAACCATCGTCCTCTCGCGAAAGCTGGACGCTCGCAATCAAGCGACTGCGAAACTCCGGCAGCGCAGCCTCGATGCGGAGCGCCACCGCTTCATCGCTCGGTCGATGCAGCCATCCGCGAACTCCCCACCACCAAGCGACCACCGCCGCGCCGCCCACTCCAGCCACCAAAAAAAGCGCACGCGCCCAGCGTGGAAGTTCCACCATCCAATCCAGCGGCATCGTAATCGCAAGCCACAACACGAGGACGGAAAACGCCATCGCCAGCCCCGTGTGCAAAGCCGCAAGCCCCGCCGCTTTTCGCACCAAAGCAAGGCAGCGCGCCAATTCCGGCGCGCGAACCCTGAGCGATTTTTTCTCAACGTCAGTCTGCACGCACTCTATGTCGGTGGTTCCGCGAAAGGATACAAGCCACACCGAACGATGATCCAAATCAGCGCCTCAAAATGAACCCGCCGTTCCTTTCGCATTGCGTATCGTGCAGCAGCGGCGAACTTCGCGGCGTGAGTGATTCTGCGCCAACTCCGATGTGGCTACGGGTTTTTGCCTGCGGGTCGGTTGCTGCCGTCGTCGGAGGCATGGTTTGGATTATTCTTTCTCCGCCCGCTAGAAAACAGCAACAGGCGGAGCAACCACCCGGTACAGAATCGGTGACTGAAAGTGCGAATCCGCGGACTGCTTTAAGCAAGCCTGCCGGTCCACAACCAAAGGCGGCCCTGCTTCCCACATTGAATGCAATTCCCACCGGCAAGCCACCTGCGATTCCAGCCGGGGTGACTGCGAAATGGCACGAGGCGGATGGACCGGATCTCGCAGTCGCTTTCATCTCCGATTGGGGCGCGAAAGATCCCGCCGCAGCCGCACAATGGCTCGTCTCGCAGCCCGATAGCCCGGCGCGCAGTTCCGCTGCGGAAGCGCTCGCGGAACTGTGGGCGCGACGCGATTTGAACGCTCCCACCAAGTGGGCGATTGCGCTCTCTGAGGAAGGAATATTGAAATCGCTCGTCCTCGATCGACTCGCGGCAGCTTGGGCGGAAAAAGACCCGCTCATCGGTGCCGGATACTACGCCACGCTCCCTCGCGGCGAGACGCGCAAACTGGGCGCGAGCGCGCTTTTCGAGCGATGGGCTCAGCGCGATCCCGGCGGACTGCACGGCTCGCTATCGCGAATCCCGGCTGCAATCACAGACGAAGCGCGCACGAGTCTCGCGCCATTGCTCTTTCCTCGCAACTCTATCGAAGCGATGAACGTCCTCTGCGGCGTAAAAAACAAGGAACTGCGAATCGATTCAATCAGCCAAATGTATGACTATTGGCGGCGCAGAAGCCGCGCCTCCGCCAGTGCCTGGCTCGCAATCTCGCCACTGACGCCAGAAGAGCGCAGTCGCGTATCCGGCGGACAGTAAAGAAACGCGAGAAATCGCCAAAAAAAACAAACAGGCTGGCCTCCATTCCGAGGCCAGCCTGTTCGTGATTTATTGGAGTGCTATTCCGAGACTACTACTTCTTTTCTTTTGGCGGATTGCACTTTTCGCAGACCTTGCTGTCTTTCTTGGCCGCTACGCAGCAGGGATGGGAGCAATCCTTGCCAGCAGCTTTCGCCTTGTCGCAGCAGGTTTCTGCATACGTGGCGGTGACGGAGAAGAGGGCAATGACGCCCGCGAGCATGAGCTTAGTGATGTTCATAGAGCTTGAAAACTAGCACTGCCGTCAAATTGGCCAAGGAAAATTTCAAACCATTTTCATGCCCTCGCGGCTCCGTCCAACCACACTCATGCAGGGACCTTTCGACCATACGCCGGGTCGATTGTCCTAATTTCGGCGACTGCATCACCCGGCGTCGAGAGACACCCCACTATCTTCCGACTATCTCGACCGGCACCGCAGCCATTGTCTTTGTGATCGCTCCAGTCTTCGCATCGTAAAATCGCAGTTGTCCGTCGGCTCCCGCAGTCGCCAGCAACGCGCCGTCGCGCGTAAATGCCAGCGTGAACAGCGCGACGCCCGGCGCGGAAATTTGCGCGACGCGCTTTCCATCCGCTGTCGTCCAGATGCGCGTTTCGCCTTTCGCCCCCGTCGCTGCGAGCAGCTTCCCATCGGGCGAAAATGCGAGGGCATGAGCTGCGCCGTTGAGCCGCTCGAATTCACGCACCGTGCTCTCCTCCTTGTTGTCGCCCTCCGCGAGCCGTCCGCCGCGCGGAGCGATTTTGTGCAGGCGGATTTGTCCGTTGTCGCCGCCAAATGCGACCATGTCCTCCGATGGATGACGCGCGACGCAAAGCAGCGGCTCGCGTGGTTGCGCGATGTCATCGACGAGATGGCCGGTGGCAACGTCGATGAGTTTGATCGCTTTATCGCGGCTCGCCGAGACAAGGCGCGCGCCATCGCGGCTCCACGCAGTCGCGAAAACCCAGTCGATGTGATTGTCGCATCGCATCACTTCTTTTCCGTCAGCCACGGCAAAAACACGCACCAATTTATCCGCACAACCCACTGCAACCCGGCTTCCATCGGGCGACCACGAGATTCCGTAAAAACAATCCGCCGAAGCCTTGATCGAGCGAATCTGCTTCTTCTCCGCGACATCCCAAATTTGCACTTCGCCATACTCCGAAGGCGCGCCGCCCGCGATGGCGAGCTGCTTTCCGTCCGGCGAAAATGCGAGCGTCTCCACACGCGGCGATTCGCCGACGAGCCGCCCGAGCACTTGCTCTCCGTCGCCGCTGCGCAAAATTACCTCATGCCAGCCGGACACCGCGAGCACCCCGCCAGCCGGCGACCACGCAATCGACGCAATCGCAGGCGCGCTGCGATAAACTGGCGGCGCTGCGAGACGATGCGCCGCACCGGGATCGGATGGCGTGTCGTCCTTCGCGCCCTCTACGATCCAGCGCCGAATCGTTGCGACTTCATCGGCAGTGAGCGGGTCCGTATCCTTCGGCATCTCCGGCTCGGCACCGTCGATTTGGGTAAAAAGTTCGCTCGTTTCCGCGTGCCCCGCTTGCAGCCCTTCGCCGGATTTTCCGCCTTTGAGCAACGCAGCGTGCGTCGTGAGATCGAGCCCGCCCTTCGCCTTTCCGGGCTTGTGACAGCCGATGCAGTTCGCGCGTAAAATTGGCCGCACATCGCGGAAATAGCTCACGGGCTCGGCCGACGCTTTGCACAGCAGACCGAGCAGAATGAGAGCGATGGCGTTTTTCATGGGTGATTATAAATGGAACGGACCGAGCGTCGCTTGCGCAAAGTAGTCAGCGCTCCAGCAAGTATTCATGCCACGAACCACCGCGGTCATGCGCATCGCTCACCACGAGGAAAAGCGAGCCGTCGGTCTTCGGCGTAAGGCTCAGCGTTGCATCGCGCCCGCCGTCGCTGTCGTCGGCACTCCCGAGCATTCGCCCGTCGGCATCAAAAATCGAGAGGATCGGATCGAGCAATGAACCGGCGCTCGCAGCGGTGATTCGAAACGCCATCGACTTCCCGGCAACTCCCGAAATGCGGAAAACATCCACGTCTTTGTCGGCGTCGATTTTACCCGCCATTGGCTTCGCAGCGTCCCACGGCTGCGCTTCGCGAAAGCCATTGTTCGGCTCTTTTTCGCGCACTGCGGAATCCTTCGCCATGACCGCAAACTCTTGCGGCGAACTCGTGCCCGTCGGCGTGACGACTTCGATCGCGATTTCCTTTCCGCTGAAATCCGCAGGAATACTCACTTCCACCGCGAGCTCCTGATCGCCCACGTCCTTTGCCTCCAAGCCATTCGGCGGCGCAGCGTCTTTCTTTTCCTTCACCGTGACAGTCATCGTCGGCGTGCAACGCACTTCCGTGACATCCTTCAATTTCAGTCCGCGCAACCGCAGCGTCTGCGTCTCGCCAAGCGTCGCCCGCAGCGGAGAACTCGCGAGAACCTGCGGCTTCTCGTTCTTTTTTTCCTGGGCCCCCGCAACGAATGCGCAGAGGAAAAGTGCGGCGGCGATTCGACGGCTCACGCGTAGAGCTCCCGGACCGGTGCGCCTTCGGTGAGAATGAACGATGGCCTACCCTCAGGCGTCATCAGCTCGCGATTAGCGTCGATGCCCAGCGCGTCGTAAATCGTCCACGCGACATCCGCCGGACGCACCGGACGGTCGGTGACATAAGCGCCGTTTTTATCCGTCGCGCCGATGACATTCCCGCCGCGCACACCAGCACCGGCAAAGATCATTGAGCCAGCGCGTCCCCAGTGATCGCGGCCCGCGTCCTTGTTGATCTTCGGCGTGCGGCCAAATTCACCCATGCAAACGACGAGCGTGTCTTTCAGCGTGCCGCGCTCATCCATGTCGCGGATGAAACGCGCGAAGCTCTGGTCGAACTCGGGCATCTTTTTGTCGAGGCCCTCGAATATCTTTTTGTGATGATCCCATCCGCCGTAGTTCACGGTGACAAAGCGGACGCCGGACTCCACGAGCCGTCGCGACATCAGCAAACTCTGCCCAAATTCCGAACGTCCATATTCGTCGCGGAGCTTCTCGTTTTCCTTCCCAATATCGAACGCCGCTTGCGCCTCCGGAGCCAGAACCATCTGCGCAGCCTTTTGCGAAAATTCATCGTACGTCGCGATCTGATCATTCGCGTGAACTTGCGACTGAAGACTGTCCACTGCTTGCAGCAATGTCCGACGGCGATCCTGAGTCTGCGCAGTCACGCTCGCAGGCTGCGAAAGGTCGCGCACGCGGAAGTCTTTTTCGTTCGGATTGCCGCACTTAAACGACTCGCTACGCCCGCCGAGCCACACACTCCGGCCAAGCTCCCACGTAAAAGAAGGGTTCTTCGGAACCGCAACATACGGCGGCACGGCCCCGCTAAATCCTGTCTCGTGCGCAACCACTGCACCGATGGCCGGATGGTCGCCAAACGCCGAGCCAAAGCGCCCGCTGAGCACCCAGTTCGTCGCCGTTTCATGATGATCATTTTCGTGCGAACCGCTGCGGACCAGCGCGACTTTGTCCATCACCTTCGCCATGTTTGGGAGGAGCTCGGTCACGTTCAGCCCCGGCACATTCGTCGCGATGGATTTGTATTTCCCGCGAATTTCCTCCACCGCATCGGGCTTTGGATCGAACGAATCGTGATGCGAAATCCCACCGCCGAGATAAACGAGGATGACCGACTTCGCCCGCGCTTTATTCCCGGCGACCTTCTCGGAAGCAAGCAACTGCGGCAGTGAAAGCCCCAGCGGAGCCAGCGCACCGATGCGCAGAAAATCGCGGCGCGAAAGGCCGGAGCACAGCCGGTGGCGAGTTGGCGAGAGTGAGAAGTCGAGCATGGTGGTCAGTGGTTAAATGCGAATTCCTTGGCGTTGAGCAGCGCCCAAAAAACATCGGCAAATGCAGCCGCGCGCTCCTGCGGCGTAGTCGCTGCGAGCTGCGGGCGAATCGCAGAAAACTCCGCATCCGTCGCCTTGCGCTGCATCGAGAGCGCAAACAACGCATCGGTCGCCGCGCGGTCATCGGCGTCTTTCAAAACGGCAGACATGCGCCCATCGCCCGACGCGATCTGCCGCTGGATTTCGTCGCCATTGTGCAAATGGAGCAACTGCGGAAGCGTCACCTCCCCTTTCCGCTCGCAAGCACACGCAGTCACACGATCGCTGCGCCCGAAGAGCGACAGAAAGTAAGAGCCCACTTGCGGATCGGGCAACTGGATCGCACGAAGTCCGAGCGGATAGCCGTCGAATTTCGTAGGCACGCCAGTCGCGGAAGCAATCGCGTCGCTCAGCACTTCGGCGGGCAGACGGCGCGCATAGTAGTGCGAGTAAAAGCGCGTCTCGGTTTCATTGCCCGCGAGCGTCTGCGACGAAAGCCCATAAGCGCGGCTCGCGAGGATGAGCCGCATGATGTGGCGAAGGTCGAAGTTCGTCTTGCGAAATTCGCCATTCAGCACCGCCCACAGCTCGCCATTGCTTGGCGGATTGCTCGGACGCAAATCGTCCACTGACTCCACAAGTCCCGTTCCGAAAAAGTGCTTCCAAACGCGGTTCGCCATCGCGCCGCTGAATTGCTCCGAGCCCAGCATCCATTCCACAAACTGCTCCCGCGCGTCGCGCCCCGGTTCGGGCTTCCAAACAGCGCGGTCGAGCGTCTGCGGCGCGAGCTTCATATTGGTGCGCGGCTGAAAAGCTTCGGGCGGCTTGGCCTGCGCTTCCGCAAATTGCTTCGTGGATTCAGCGACTTTCTTTCCGCGCTCTTCGATCTGCTTCTTGATTTCTTCGCACGTCATCTTCCCGCTCGCTGCGAACTCCGCGGATGAGACCTCCGCGAGCTTCGCCTCGGCCTCGGCCACGCGCTTCTGCGCCTCGCGTGCATCGCGAGTCATCAGTTCCAGCTCCGTCATGCCCGACTCCGGCTTCACGCGCTTCATCGACACCTTCCCGAAAAACGCGGCGAAGTGGTAAAAGTCGTCCTGCGTGTAACGCTCCAGCGGATGATTGTGGCAGCGCGCGCAGCCGATTCGCGTGCCGAGAAAACTCTGCGCCACCGAATCCGGAAGTTCGCTTTCCTCCACGCGATTCATCTCGCCCACGACCGTCGTGAAATATCCCACCGCCGGTTGCGCCACGACATCACCCTTCGCCAGCAAAACGGCCCGCGAAATATCCGCCCACGATTTCCCGGCGGCGAGTTCCCCGCGCAGCCACGAGTGAAACGACCGCACGCCCTTCACCCCGCGCACATCGTGGTCGCGCTCGCGGCGGTTTTGCAGGATGTCGGCGATTTGCAGCGTCCAGTAGTCCAGCCATTCCGGCCGCTCCACAAGCTCCGCAGCGAGCCGCTCGCGCTTGTCCGGCGCGGCATCCGCGACGAATGACTCGACCTCCGAATTTGTCGGCAACGTTCCGATCGTATCGAGATACGCGCGACGGACAAACGCCCTGTCGTCCGCCGCCGGCGATGGCGGGATGCGCAAGTCCGCGAGCTTTTTGAAAATCGGCCCATCGAGCACGTTGCGAGTCGTCGCGAAATCCGAGCTCGCGACATCGTTCTCGAAAGGCATCGTAAAACGCGTCACCGCCACCAGCGTCTGGAAATGGACACGCACCACGCCTTCGCCATGACGCACCGCTTTCACCAGGCCGTTCGGCTTCACTCGCACCACGCCTTCGTCGTTGGAAAAAAACTGCGCCAGCCAAGTCACATCGCGCTCGCGGCCATCGGCCAGAATCGCCTTCACCACGAGTTGCTGCGTCTCGCCCGGCTTCATCGTCCGCGCACCGCCAGAAATCTCCAGCTTCGTCGCATCGGGCTCCTCCGCTTGCGGACCGGGCGCACGACCGCCGATCCAATCCACGAGCGTCTGCCATTCGCGCGAGCCTTTGCGGAACCGCGTGCCGCCTTCATGCACCACGCCGCCGCACGCCTTTTCGACCAGCAAACTCCGCTCGGGAAACGCGTAATTCACCCGACGCCCGTTCACGTCCTTCGTGATCCAGTCATAGTCCCACTCCGCCGCAAACCCGCGCAGCGAAAGCCGGAATCCGTTTTGCCCCGACAGCTTCCCGTGGCACCCGCCCGAGTTGCACCCCGCCTTCGTCAGCAGCGGAAGCACGTCCTGCCGAAACGACGGCACTTCAGCCGCAAACGCGACGGTGCAAAAAGCGATGAACAAAAGCAGACGGAACATACTCCCGTGGTGAATCGCGGGCCTGCGGCCTTCTTAGTTTTCATCCCGCACTGCGGCATAAACGGAGGAATAAGCGTTGCCTCTCCGCAGCAACGGCAGATACTTACTGCCGTAAGCGTCGGACCAAACTCTTAACGGGAACTTCGATATGAAACTCAAAATCACTCGAGTGGAAATGTGGGCAGCCAGTCTGGAAGATAAACCGGCAAGCCTCGCGAACAAACTGGAAGCGCTGCACATAGCCGGTGCCGACCTTGAGTTCATCATGGCGCGGCGTGCGCTTGAGGAGCCGGGCAAAGGCGTCGTCTTCCTCGCCCCGCTCAAGGGCGTCAAACAAACGAAGGCTGCGATTCAAGCGGGCTTTTTCAAAACCGAAGCCCTGCATTCCGTGCGAGTCGAAGGCCCTGATGCACCCGGCATCGCCTCCCAGCTCACGCGCGCCGTCGCGAAAGCATCCGTGAATCTCCGCGGATTCTCAGCCTCCATCATCGGGGGAAACTTTATCGCCTACCTCGCACTCGATGACGAAAAAGACGCCGGGAAAGCAGTGAGAGCGCTGAAGCTGCTCGGGTCCAAAAAATAAGGTGCCGCGGTTGGCCTTCTGTTTCGCCCCTCCACCTTTTCGCGCGTTCTCTTCATCGCTCCGTTTCAATTTCTACCGGACCGCCCAGCGCAGTTTTGCAGGCACCGAGCGCGGATTCGCCCGACGCTCTTCCGCCGATGCCACGGTGACCTCTTCGCACACAGAAGTATAACTGCCGTCACGAAGGCCGTTCTTGAAAGCCTGCTTCACGCGCCGATCCTCGCCGGAGTGGAACGTGAGAATTGCGACCCTCCCGCCCGGTTTCAGACAACCCGGAAGCTGGCGGAGAAAAGTGTCGAGCGCACCGAACTCGTCATTCACTGCGATCCGGATCGCTTGAAAAACGCGCCGCACGCTTGTCTCGATTTCGCCCTCATCGACGCGCCGACTTCCGCGCGGATAAGAGCGTCGAATCAATTGCGCAAGGGCCGTCGTCTTTTGCAAAGGAAGCGCCACTTTGATCGCAGCAGCGAAGTGCTCGGCGAACGGTTCATCGCTGAATTCGCTGAGCCAGCGCGCGATTTCCGCCTCTGGAGTCCGCGCGAGCAGATCTGCTGCGGCGAGCCCTTTTTGCGGATTCATCCGCATGTCGAGCGGTGCGTCGGTCTTGAAGGTGAAGCCGCGCGCCGGGTCATCGATCTGCATCGAGGAAAGCCCGAGGTCCGCGAGGATTGCGTCAGCGCCATCCGCCGCCATCAGCGCATGAAGCCCGGCGTAGTTCATCCGATGCACCGCGAGCGACGCTTCCGAAAAACCGAGCGCCCGCAACCGAGCCTCCGTTTTCGGCAACTCCACGGGATCTTGATCCAGCGCGATGAGCCTGCCGCCGGGCTGCACTGCCGCGAGCAACTCCCGCGCATGTCCACCATAGCCGAGCGTGCAGTCCACCGCCGTATCGCCGGGTTTCAGCGCCAGCGCGTCGAGTATTTCCCGCACCATAATAGGCCGGTGCGTGCCCGCAGGCGTCTTCCCGCTGGCTAGAACTTTGGCTACATCTTCGGCGTAGCGCTCGGGATTCTGCTCCTTGTATTTTTCGTTGAACGCGCGCGGATTTTTCCCGCTGTAGCGCGGACGGCGTTTCGGCTTTTCGGTCATGGCGACACGCTCCCTCTGGCATCACAACGTGTCAATCCGACGGATGCAAATGCCTGTCCCCGCGTTTGCGCGAAGTGCTGCCAATACACGGACGGATCGGACGATATGCTCCCGCCATGAATGGCGAGCCTCCCGTCGCAGCTCGCCGCTACTTCCGCCGAAATATCAGCACGAAAAAAATCACGCCGCCCGCCAACAATGCGGTGCCGAGTAGGACTGGGCTAGCGTTGGTCTGGCGCGGTGCGCCGACGACTTGGGTGGGAGATGCCAACTCCGGCTTCGGTTCTGGAGAACTGAAAGCAATGAGCCAGAGCCCGAGAAAAATCAATCCGACGGCGACAATACTGAGCACGATACGCATCGTTTTATCTACGTCGCCTCGCCACGCGAGGTGAAGACTGAAGTGAATGCGCGCCTGTTATTCCCGCTTACCACCGGACTCGAGTTCCTTCTCCGCCTTCAAACTGAAGCGCGTCCACGGGAGCGCGCGCAGCCGTGCGGCAAGGATCGGGCGTCCGGTCTTCTCACACCTGCCGTACGTTCCATCCAGGATTCGGTGGATGGCGTCATCCACTTCGCGAATGGTCGAGCACGCGGCGGTGAGTTCACGCAGCGCTATGTTGTGCTCGAATTCATCCGTCGCACTATCCGCTTCTAGAATACTGTGAGGCTCGACGGGATCGACCGCAGATCGGAGCAACGCGGTGCGCTCATCGAGCAGTCGCTCGCGTTCGGCTAGGAGCGAGTCGTAGTGCCAGCGCCATTTGGCGGGCACCCTGGGAGTCTTCATGCCTTTTGATTTTTTGGACGTGGATTTTGTTTTCATAAAGAGGATTTCGGGCTCAGGCAAAATCCCGCTCCCGCTCGCGAACGATGAGCACAGGGCATGGTGCCTGATGCGCGACACGCTCAGCCGTGCTGCCCAGCAAAAGGCGCTTCAATCCCGTCGTGCCGTGCGTGGCGATGACGATCAGCTCGCTTTCATTCTCCCTGGCTACATTGCAAATCTGCTCGGATGGCACGCCGTCGCGGACGACGAAATGTTCCAGCAACTCCGGTTCAGCGCGGTGGCCGCCTATTTCCCGGAGCCGCTCGCGGGTCTTCTCGACTGTTTCTCCGGAAGGCAAAATTTCCGGCACCACGCCCATCTCACCCGCGCAGTAAGTCGCGGGCAATACGTGAAGCAGTGATATTTTCGCCCCGAATTTCCGGGCCATGTAAATCGCATAGACGAGCGCTTTCTCCGACTCGTCCGAGAAATCGAGCGGCACAAGAATGCGCTGCAATTGTCCGTGGACTATGGGCGCCTCATCTGCGGCCGTCGCCTCGCCCAGATGCTTTGTATGTGTGGCGGTCTGGCTGCCGACGAGCCCGCCGGCCACTGCGCCGATCGGTCCCGCGATGACCGCTCCGATCGCGGCGCCGACGACTGTTTCTGCTATCGTTCGTGTGTGATCGTTGTCTTTCATAATGTGACTATTGCGGTGGCTTGGGCTGCCGGCGCGGCGGAATCCATCGTCCGCTCACATGGACCGGCATTCCCGGCTCCGCCCAATTGAAGAACCACTTCGCGGGATTCTCCCCCGTGAGCGGGACGCGGATACAGCCATGTGATGCGGGATAGGTCGGAACGTCGGAGAAACCGTGGATAAATACGTGGCCGTTGAGCTGGACGCTGAATGGCATCGGAGCGTTGCGGTATCGCTTCGAGAAATGGAAGCGGTGCTTCACCCCCACTGCAAAATGGCCTCTCGGCGTTGAGCCATCTCGTTTCCCAGTACTGATGGGAGTTTGAAAAACGAGCTTCTCGCCTTCGTAGGCGCGCAACACTTGGTTGGTGATGTCCACTTCGGCACGCTTCGCCACCAGCTCACTCGCGACAAGCGATCCAGCAAAGGAAACCAAAGCCAGCGCAAACATCAGGATACGACGGTTCATACACAGAGTTTCGTATCATAGATCATCCTGCTTTGCTCCACAGCCTTTGCCTGAAACTAACCCTGAATTGTGCTGTATCGAGCACTCATTACGGGCGTTCATCAGCCCCGGTCGGTGGCCGCGCAGCATCATGCTGCCCCGTGCGAACTCCAAATGCGCGCTGGACACCCGCCGCTCTGTTCGCATTCTCCCACGCATGAAAATCGCACCTCTTCTCATTCTCGCCACCTCAGTCGCCGCGCTCGCGGAAGTCCGTCTTCCCGCAATCATCAGCGACAACATGGTGCTCCTTCAGGACAGCAAATCGAACGTCTGGGGCTGGGCCGATGCCGGGGAAAAAGTGACCGTAAAACTCGGTGATACCACCGCCTCCGCAACCACGGACGAAAAAGGCCGATGGTCCGTAAAGATGCTCGGATTAAAGCCCGGCGTCGCTGGCGAAATGACGATCGCAGGGAAGAATTCCCTCGTGGTGAAGAACGTCGCAGTCGGCGAAGTGTGGCTGGCAAGCGGGCAGAGCAACATGGAGTGGACGGTAAAGAATGCGAAGGATGCCGAGCAGGAAATTGCAGACTGCAAGTTTCCCGATCTGCGCGTGTTCACCGTGGTGAGGAAGGGCAGCGAGACTCCGCTCGATAACGTGACGGGAAAGTGGGATGTCGCCACGCCTGAGAACGCTCCGCTTTTCTCCGCCGTGGGATATTATTTCAGTCGCGAAGTCCACAAGAAGCTCAAGGTGCCGGTGGGACTGATTAACAGTTCGTGGGGCGGGACGCCGGTGGAGACTTGGATTCCGGCGAGCGGCATGAATTCCAATCCTGAGTTCTCCCAACATTGGAAAAAGAAAGTGGAGTCCTATCCGCAAGCAAAAGCGGCATTCGACGAACTGATGCTCGCCCACAAAGCCGCCGTGGAAAAAGCGAAGACCGACAACACGCCCGCGCCGAAACCGCCGCGCGCTCCCGATGCGCCCACGGACCTCCACGCGGCACCGATGGGGCTCTTCAACGGCATGATCGCGCCGCTCGCGCCCTACACCATTCGCGGGGCAATATGGTATCAGGGCGAGAGCAATGCCGGCCCCACAAACCGTGGAAACATGCCGCTCTACGGACCGCTCTTCGCGACGATGATTCTTTCGTGGCGCTTTGAGTTTGCACGCGCGCAGAACATCCCGCGCGAAGAGAGCGAGTTCAGTTTCCTCTTCGTGCAGCTCGCTAATTTTTACCCGACACGTGAAGAACCCACCGATAGCTATTGGGCACAAATCCGCGAGGCACAGCTCAACACCCTCGAAGTCCCGCGCACGGAAATGGCCGTCACCATCGACATCGGCGAAGCGAAGGACATTCATCCGAAAAACAAACAAGATGTCGGCAAACGTCTCGCGCTCGCAGCCCTCGCTGGAACCTACTTCGAAGAGACGCCATACAGCGGCCCGATCTACGGCGGGATGCAGCAGGAGGATGGAAAGATCCGCCTCAATTTCAGCCATGCAGAAGGACTAAAACCTTCCGCCGGGGAAAAGATTCAAGGCTTTGCGGTAGCCGGTGAAGATAAGAAATTCTATTGGGCCGACGTGGCTCTCGAAGGCGATCACGTCGTCGTCTCCAGCCCGAAAGTGCCCGCGCCCGTGGCTGTCCGCTACGGATGGGCCGACAATCCAGCCTGCAACCTCGCAAATTCCGCAAACCTCCCCGCAAGCCCGTTCCGCACGGACAAATGGGAACAAAATCCGCCAGCCGGAAGCGCAGGAAACTAAGATGCACCCTTCCTTCGCACTCCTCGCCCAAGCCCTCCGCGACCGTCTTGCCGTCATCGCCGACCGCGAGTTCTACCAGCGCGACCCCGCTGCGCACCTCGCCGCACTTCAGTCCGCATCCGAACGCATCACGACGCACGCCGCAGAACTCCCGCGTCCTCTCGATGGCGACTTTGCGCATTACCTCCAGCGCTCCAGCTACGCGAAGGCGCTGGAGTGGCTGGACTCGCGCGGCGTCTAGTGCTCTGTCAGTCGTCGTGTGATGGTAAGCCAGCGTGTTTATCGGCGGTGATTTGTCGCAAGCAGGAAAACCACGCCAAAACGCCTTGCGACCAGTCACCACTCACGAGTCACAAGTCACCGCCGGATTGCTCAAGCGGTTACCATCATCTCACGACTGACAGAGCACTAGCCCATCTTGAACCGGACATCGCGAACCGCTTTCCCGAAGCGCTTTTTGAGCTTCTGGAGGATCTCCCGTTTCCACGTCGTCTCCAGCTCGAACTTCATCGAAGATTGCAGCACCCGCACGTAAAGAATCCCCTCAAATAATCGGCTCGGCTTGGAATGATTCGCGAGGAATTCACCCACCATCTCCTGCCACGCTCCGATGATTTCCTCCTCCGTCACGCGGCTCGCGAGGCCGAGCTCCTTCATCAGCGCATTGACGAGCGGGCCCATGGACTTCGCCGTATCCTTTGGAAATGGCGTCTCCGGCAGACCTCGCCACTCGGCGATGACTTGGGCTCTCATACGGTTGTTCACCCCGCAAGAGTGCGCCACTTGCGCCGCACTTCCAATTCCAAATTGCAAATGCAGCCGCTACGGTCGCACCACCCGCATCCGCATGAACCGCCCGGCTGCATCCGTGATGTTCACGGTGTCGCGGATTTCCACCGTCTTCACGCCCGGCGTGGCGTCGTCGCCGCTCACGTAGCCGGGGCCGGTGAACGGCGCACCGAGCTCCTCGCCGAAACCACCACCCCCGCCAGCAGCGAACTCGTAGCCCTGCGCCAAGAAGCTCCCGAAAACTCCGAGTTGCAGACCGCCGCTGAATATTGGAAACCCTTCCCCATGGCAAAACCCAAGAAAGCGACACCGAAGAAACCAAAGGTCAGGAACAGATACTCCATCGGCGAGTGGTACGGCGTTGGACTGGAGACGCTTTCATCGGATGTTCGATTTCAGAGGGCTCAAATTGAACGGGAAAAAGACGAGATTCTCGACGCTCCATGCCCCTTTCAGCCAGAGGCCAAGTGCAACAAGAAAGGGGGTGTGTGTTCACTCAGGCAGTATCAGCAAGTTGACGGAGGTCCGGTAAGTGGTGCCGGTCCAATAATCACCACTTGTCCGCAGCGGTTTCTTGAAGGCAATACGATTTTCCAGTGGGTCGGTGAGACACTACTTAAGACAAAAGAGCCTGTGGTACTCAGCGAGATCGGATTCTTAGACCGCCTTCGTCCAGAACAACCCCATGACGAGGACCACGACAGTCGTGATTTCATTGGACGTATCGACAACGTGCTCGTTCATCCGACGCGAAAGCCGATGGAGTGGTGCGCACTTGAGCTGCAGGCCGTATATTTTTCGGGCAAAAGCATGGCCAATGAGTTCAAGATGTTGTCAGAAAAACAGACCGATTATTTGCCGTTTCCTGCAAAGCATCGGCGTCCAGACTGGCGGAGTTCAGGCCCCAAACGGCTACTCCCCCAACTCCAGACGAAAGTGCCAACGATTCGGACTTGGGGAAAGAAGCTTGCCGTGGTCATCGACGAAGCCTTTTTCCAGTCGCTCGTTGGATTAGATCGCGAACGGCATTTATCAAATGCGGAAATAGTTTGGTTCGTGGTCGGATATGACCCTGCGCCTAGCGGGTGGACTCTTGTTCGGCGCGAGGTTGTTTTCACCAAACTTGACGCTTCGGTTAAATCCCTGACGGGCGGAACGCCATTATCTCGAGAACGGTTTGAGCACCAGTTACAACAAAAGCTCAAAACACTTGCTCCTTCGCATCCGCTGGTTGCGACTTCCAAAAAGTAGGCCTCCGCGTCATTCCCCCAACCACGAAAGGTCCCTTCCAATAAGAAGTTCGGTCATCTCCTCATGATGGGTATTCTTCATAGCGATTGGCCGAGTCACAAATCCGTACCGTGCCGCTAACCCGCGGACTTCGGCAGTGTTGTCATAGCTCATCAAGAAATCACCCCTGACCCGCTGCATTTGAGCGAAGAGCGCCTCATGATCTACTTGCCAACATGTGTAAAGGCGTTTGGCAGCTACTGTATAAGGGGGATCGACGTAGAATACTGTCTCTAGGTCGTCGGCGTGCTCCGCCATCAATGAAAAACCGTCACATTGGTTAAAAACAAGACGTTCCTTTTGCGCGTTAATCTCACGAATCCGACGCGCGAGCGTCTCGGGATACCATCGCGCACCAAGGCCGCGGTTTCCCTCACCAGTCTTCACCAATCCGGCACCCGGCGCCATAATTCCGCCTCTTTGAACCCGGTTGCGTAGCAATGTCTGAAATGCGAGTTCAGGGATAGTCGTAGCGGCACGTTCCAACGTCGCACGAACATTCTTTTCGGTAAGCTCAAATGATTCAATCTGTTTCGCCAGCCATTCCGCTCGCCCGTTCAGAACAACCTTCCAAACCGAAGCGACACCGCCATCCATCTCGGAGAATAGCACTTGTCCAACGAGCGATTCGAACGCTGCAGTCAGGCTGACAATAGCCCCCCCTGCGAACGGTTCCACGAGACGGGTAGGGCGGCGTAAACGCGACTTCAACCACCTGCGAATGTGCGGCACAAGCCACGTCTTACCGCCAGGATAGCGGAATGGGCTACGCTGCGGGATGCTCGATACGTTTACCGGGCGAGCGATGGAGTACGTCACTGGTGTCTTCACCATCGGTTCCAATTCCAAAGTTCCCTCCAATTCTTGCACGCCCGCGGAATCCCCAGCATCCCATCGGCGCGCAAGCTCCAGAAGCCGAGGCGCAAATTCACGAGGAACTCGGATCACGGTGGTTTCCCCAGATTGCCATTTGTTGCGGTAAGAAGTTGATGAGTTCGCCATACCGGGACGCTCCACTTTCTGCATCGCTGACGCAAGCCTTTGTTACACGGGCTCGTTTCTTGTTACAAAACCGACCGTCCCAGCCGCTGACCGGGAACTGCGTCGCATCCGCGCTGGGACCGTGCCCCCGGCTCAAAGGCGGGCTACACGCCCAACCCCTCGCACCCACCCAGCAAGTCGCCGACCGCATCGCCAGCGGCGCCCCCGTCACCGCCCCCGTCACCGCCCCCGGCATCCCGCCACTTTCCCAACCCCCGAAACCCTCATCACCGAAGACTGCATCCGCCACGCGTAAGCGTGCGCCGGAGGCCCAGTCGTCCCTTTTGCCGCTCGGAGCGACAAAAGGCACTTGAAGGACTCGGGCGAACCTTGCGCCTACTCCGCCTCCCAGCTCACTTTTGGCATTGGGGCGCTTGCGCCTCGGTTGTTGCGGGATTGCATCCATAGTTGGTAGAGGTCGCCGATGATAAGTAGCTCCGGTGCGCCGCCTGGGCCTTCGCGCCAGACTTCGAGGCGGCTGGCTCCTGTGGGGCTGAGGGTACGCGTCGCGGGTGCCCAGCCGGGCAGGCCGTGGGCGGCGGCGCACATCGCGGTGGATGATGCTGGCGAGTTTGATGAGGGCGCCGTTCGAGACGGATTCCAGAAAAAGGCCAAAGGTGCTGTTTCCACATGCCCCCGCGATTGCCGAACGAAAGTTTCCGCAGTAGCATGGCGAAGATGAATTCACGCCCGAGCCTTTCTGATGCCGACCGCCAGCGTCTCGACGAGTTGGCCACACGCTTTGCGGCGTTGCGGAAATCGAATATCGGGTATCCGTGCAATCAGGACTTTGACTACTCGGAGCTCGCGCCCTTTCTCGCATGGTCGGCGAACAATATTGGCGACCCATTTGGTCCGTCGAACTATCGAATCAATACGCTGGAGTTTGAGCGGGATGTCCTCACCGAATTCGCCCGGCTCGCCCAGGCCGAGGAAGGGCAATGGTGGGGCTATGTGACGAGCGGCGGGACGGAGGGAAATATGTATGGACTGTATGTCGCGCGGGAGCTTTTCCCGGACGGGATATGCTATTTCAGCGAGGACACGCACTACTCGGTCGCGAAGGTTTTGCGGCTTCAGCACACGCGGAGCATTATGCTCAAATCGCAGCCGAACGGCGAAATCGACTATACGGATCTGCGGGAGACGCTGCGCATTCATCGCGATGCTCCGCCGATCATCTTCGCAAATATCGGGACCACAATGACGGGCGCTGTGGACAATCTCGCGACCATCCGCAGCATCCTCGCGGAGCTGGCGATTCCCGCTTTTTACATCCACGCAGACGCGGCGTTGAGCGGGATGATCCTCCCGTATGTGGAGGAACCGCAGCCGTGGAATTTCGCCGATGGAGCCGACAGCATCAGCATCAGCGGGCACAAACTGCTCGGCTCTCCCCTGCCCTGCGGCATCGTCCTCGCGAAGAAAAGGAACGTCGATCGCATCGCACGCAGCATCGAATACATCGGCGCGCTGGACACGACGATCGCGGGTTCGCGCAGTGCATTCGGGCCGCTCTTTTTGTGGTATCGGCTGCGCACATTGGGGAACGCCGGAGTCGCTGAAATCGTCCAGCGCAGTCTGGAGCTTGCGGCGTTTGCCGAGGGAAAGTTCAACGCGGCTGGCATCCCCGCATGGCGGCAGAAGAACTCAGTCACCGTTGTTTTTCCACGTCCGCCGACATCGATCATGGACAACTGGATCATCGCTCCCAAAGGCGCGATCAGCCACATCATCACGCTTCCGCACGTCACGGAGGACATCATTGAGGAATTCATCGCCGACGTTATTAAAGCCAGCAAATGAACATCACATCCACATCCCGTCGCCACTTTTTGAGCCAGTTTGGGCTCGGTCTGGGCGGCGCTGCACTCGGGACTCTGCTGAATGAAAGCAGCTTCGCCCAGCCGCACTTCCCGGCAAAAGCAAAGCGCATCATCTATCTTTTCATGGCGGGCGGCCCGTCGCAGTTTGAGACGTTCGACTACAAGCCGATGCTCAATGAGCGTCAGGGCGAGGACCTGCCGGAGAGCGTGCGAAAGGGGCAGCGGCTCACGGGCATGTCGGGATTTCAAGCGCGACTTCCGCTCGCTGGATCGGCGTTCAAATTTGGCCAACACGGAAAATCCGGTGCGTGGGTGAGCGAGCTTTTTCCGCACACCGCGAAGGTCGTGGACGAGCTGTGCATCGTCCGCTCGATGCACACCGACCACATCAACCACGACCCGGCGATTACGTTTTTTCAAACGGGCCATCAACTCCCTGGAAGACCGAGCATGGGAGCGTGGCTGAGCTACGGCCTCGGCTCCGCGAACAAGAACCTGCCGGCGTTTGTCGTGCTCATCTCGAAGGATCGGATCGACCAGCCGCTTTATTCTCGCCTGTGGGGCAACGGCTTTCTGCCGAGCATTCATCAGGGCGTGCAGTTCCGCAGCGGCGGCGATCCCGTCCTATTTTTGCAGAACCCCGACGGCGTGAGTGCGGACTCCCGACGCAAAATGCTGGACCGTCTCGCGGAGCTGAATGCGCTACAATTTGCCGAGCTAGGCGACCCGGAAATCAACGCGCGCACGGCTCAATACGAGATGGCTTTCCGCATGCAGACGAGCGTCCCCGAAGTGAGCGACTTGAGCAACGAACCGGCATCCACCTACGAACTCTACGGCGAGGAAGCACGCACGCCCGGCACCTTCGCCGCGAACTGTCTGCTCGCCCGCAGACTCGCAGAACGCGACGTCCGCTTTATCCAGCTCTACCACCCCGGATGGGACCAACACGGCGGGCTCCCAAAAGCCATCGCACGCCAATGCAAAGACGTGGATCGCGCCAGCGCGGCACTCGTCACCGACTTAAAACAACGCGGCTTGCTCGATGAAACGCTCGTCGTGTGGGGCGGTGAATTTGGCCGCACGGCATACTCGCAAGGCAAACTTACGTCCACGGATTACGGGCGGGATCATCACCCGCGCTGCTTCTCGCTTTGGATGGCGGGCGGCGGAATCAAGCCGGGCATCGTGCATGGTGCGACGGACGATTTCGGATACAACATCATCACCGACCCGATGGACGTACACGACTTGCAAGCGACGCTCCTCCACCAACTCGGCATCGACCACGAGCGGCTCATCTTCAAGCATCAGGGCCGCAATTACCGGCTCACCGATGTGCATGGGAAGGTGAGGAAAGCGGTCCTTGCGTAGGCGGGGGGAATGACGAATGACGAATGACGAAACGCAAGCGTGCGGTGAATTCAACTCGCTTGCGTTTCGTCATTCGTCATTCGTCATTCGTCATTCGTCATTCCCCCGCCCAAGCGGCGCCACTAATGATCTTCGGAGGTTGTGCGCAGGACTTCTTCGAGCGTCGTGATTCCTTCGCGCGCTTTGTCGATGCCGACCATGCGCAACGTTTTCATTCCTTCGCTGATGGCTTGGTTTTTGACGATCGAGGCACTCGCACGTTTGATGACGAGGCGGCGAATTGCTTCGCTCACCGGCAGGACTTCGATAATCGGTGCGCGACCGAGGTAGCCGCGGCCTTTGCACCGGCCGCAACCTGCGCCCTGATAGAAGACGGTGCCTTCGTCGGCGATGCCGAGCTTCTCAAGCAGCTCAGGCTCGGGCTTGAATTCTTCGCGGCAGTTCGGGCAGATGCGGCGCACGAGACGTTGCGCGCAGGTGAGGATGACGGATGAGCTGATGAGGAACGGCTCGATCCCCATGTCGTCCATACGGGTGATGGCACCTGCGGCGTCGTTCGTGTGGAGCGTGGAGAGCACTTGGTGACCCGTGAGCGCCGCTTTTACTGCGATGTCGGCGGTTTCGTTGTCTCGAATTTCACCGATCATGACGATGTCCGGGTCCTGACGAAGAATGGATCGCAGCGCTTCGGCGAAGCCCATGCCGATGTCGCTCTTCACGGCGACCTGATTGATGCCAGTGAGCTGATATTCCACCGGGTCTTCGACGGTCACCAAATTGTAGATCGGGTTGTTTAGCTCCCCGAGGATGGTGTAAAGCGTGGTCGTCTTTCCGGAACCAGTGGGGCCGGTGATAAGGATCATCCCGTGCGGTGCATCGATGGCTTTTTTGAAGACGTTCAGCGTGTAATCATCAAGGCCGAGCGACTCGATGGAGCCTTGCAAGTTCCCCTTATCGAGGAGACGCATCACGATCTTTTCGCCGTAAACAGTCGGGAGCATCGAGACACGAAGGTCGATCTCTTTTCCCGAAACGCGGATGCGGAATCGACCGTCCTGCGGAATACGCCGTTCGGCGATGTCGAGGCCTGCGAGAATCTTGATTCGGCTGGCGATTGGGAGTTGGAGCGCCTTTGGCGGCGAGCTCGCTTCGATCAGTGCTCCGTCCACGCGGTAGCGAAGCTTGAGCTCTTTTTCGAAAGGCTCGATGTGAATGTCCGACGCTTTTTCCTTAATCGCCTGGACGAGGATCAAATTGACGATCTTCACGACTGGGGCGTGCTCGGAATCGTGCGCCATTTTGTCGAGGTCGAGCTCCTCGCGCTTTTGCACCACTTCCTCGACGCTGTCCGCTTCGGCGGCGGCTTTTTCCGCCGCATCCTTGAGGACCATGTCCATGGTCGCGCTGGAACTACCGACTCCCGAAAGCGCCTCCATGACCGCCCGCTCGGTCGTGATCATCGGGACGATCTCCATTTTGGTCCGCTGCCGCAGATCGTCCAGTGCGAGGACGTTCAACGGATCGGCCATCGCTACGAAGAGCTTGTTCCCGAGCTTGCAGACGGGCGCGAGCTTGTAAGAGCGCGCCATTTCCTTCGGCACCAGATCGAGCACGGACTCCGGAACGCGGACCCGCGACAAATTGATGGGAGGCGTGTCGAGGCACCGACCCATGGAAATCACCATGTCCTGCTCGGTCACGTAATTATTGTCCGTCAGGATCTTGAGAAGACGTCCGCCCTGTTTTTTCTGAACGACTGTTGCCTCTTCAAGCTGACTCGGGAGGAGAAGACCGTCCTCGATAAGGACATCTGCGATTCGTTCACCAAATGATTTAATGCTCATGATCGGGCTATTGGATTATTCGAAACGGTACGTATCGTTGAGCACCTTCAAAATAGAGGCAGGAGAGGCAAGGTGCCACTGAATGCTGTAGTCGAGAAGTTGCTGGACAGCCTGCTTGCCGACCAAGTCGAACGGATTCGCGACAGCGATCATCATCGTGCGGCTGACGATGTCGAAAGGGATCATTAAGCGACCAACCGTCAGCGCCTCTGGAAGCATTCGAACGACCTGCCGATCGATGTCATAGCAATCCAGCGGGATGTAAGCGAATTTCGAACGGTCAATGATTCCGCAAAGCAACTGTTCCAAGTCCGCAGAGCCACGGGTCACAATCTCATTGATAAGCGAGGCGGAAACCTGAGTTGGGGAGCGGTCCGTGTTTTTCTTCCGAACGATGTGCAGAGCCTGGGAAACGATGTCCTCCGGCACCAGACGATACTGAAGAAGAAATCGCACGAGCGCATCATTGCCATCGTCTGAACCCGCGAGTTTCTCGGCGACGACTTTGTTGTCGCCGGACACTGCAAAGCTCAAGCGCTCATTGGTATGGGTCTTTTTCGTGGCGATCAGATTGCCGGTGTCCTGCACGACGCTCTGGAAATCAAGATTGATGCCCTCGCCCGATGCCTGCGCCGAAGCCTGAAGTGCATGAAGCCTTTGCTCCACCTCGCCCAATGCAGCGATGACATCGGCGTTGTTCGGCTCTTCGTGGAGAATGCGTTCGTATTCGAGCAAAGCAGAGGAATACTGCCCGATCTCCATGTGCGTATCGGCCAGCCGTCGCCCCACTTTCAAGGACTCACTCTGCTGTCCGCACTTGGAATAGGCTTCCTTCAGAATCTCCATGCTCTGCGTGTCATGAGGATTCGCCTGCGTGATGACCTCGAACATCTCGATGGTCTGACGGAGTTGCTCCTGCTCCTCGGTTGAGAGCGGCTGCGATTCGGAATTGGCGGTCATGGGCTTAATCTCAACTTGATAAAGCGGAAATCGTGCCGTCCTCCACAAAACGATATTTTAAAGGAAAGTAAACCCCGGGAGCTTCTTGCGCTCCCGGGGCCAAAAGAGGTGGACGACCATAAGCCGGATTCTGTGACACAGCGCTTTCGCACCGTGCGGCAGTCATTTCTCTCGCCTGCTTGCGCAGGACGCCGCACGCCCCAGCCGGAGCCGAAGCGCGCAGTGCGACTATTACCCGGGGAGCGTTTTGCCGAAGCAAAACCGGCCAGACGCCAACTCCCCTGCTTTGTCTTGCACCGCGGAAGGTTTATCTTGCCCCGCCTGTTACCAGTCGGGCGGTGGGCTCTTACCCCGCCTTTTCACCCTTACCGGAAGAGGCACGAGGCCCCGCCCGGCGGTTTGTTTTCTGTGACACTGTCTGTCATGCCCTGCTTTCGCGTGGCATTCCCGTAGATTCTCTGCGGTCCGCTGTCTAGTGGTGTCCGGACTTTCCTCCCGCAGGCGAACTGCGGGCGACTGCCGGTCGTCCAACTTATGGGTAGCGCAGCTTTCCACTGCGGGAAAGAAGAAAGCCGCTATACTTCAAATTACGAGTGAGCGGTGTAGTGTACAGACCATCACTCGTGCGGGAAATGTGACGCACTACTCGTGGAGGCGCATCAAGGCGGACCCGAAGCTGGAGCCCGGCGATCTCATCGAAGCCGCCGGGGAGTATTGAGCGCGCTGGCGTTTATTTTGCGATAAACTCGGCGGGCTCGCTCCAGTGGCTCCACCGTCCGGTGCTGTCTTTGTGGCGGACGCGGACGCGGTAGGTGGCTCCGGCTTTGCAGGCGCTTTGCGGGATGTGGACTTGGGGGACGAATACGGGGGATTCGGGGCTTTGCCATACGGGCTCGATTTCGTAGCGCCAGGGCTTGCGGTCCGGCGTGCCGATTTCGCCGACTCGCCATTGGATCGCGCCGAACGGGTGCTTGCCGGAAAACGCACTGCTCTCGAAGCCGAGCGCTCCGACGGGGTACCCGGCGGGGCCGACATATTTGATGGTCGGGCGTGCAGGGATTTCGTTGTCAGCCGCTTCAATGCCGAGATAGCCCCAGCCGTAGCCGAGCGGTTTTTTGTCGTCGATGCGGTAGTCTTTTTTCGGGCGACTGTCGGTGCAGAAATCGACGATGTATTTTGCAGCGCCGGTGAAGTCTTTGAGCGCGGGGTTGCGGTAAAATGCGCCTTTGTTGCGGGTGTCAGGTGCGTGGTTCCATCGCGCTTCGTCGAGCTGCGCCCAGTTGCCGGACTTCGTGCCGATGAGGCGCGTGTATTCGGCGACAAGCTGTCCGATTTGGCCACCGCCGGGGCGCGAGTCGCTGGCGAGGAGATCTTGGATTTCTCGCGCGCGGTTGCGGAACTCAAGCTTGAGCGCAGGGACTTCGAGGCAGCGAATCTGGTCGATGTAGCCGGGCTGGTGGTTGCGAGGGAGGAACTGCATGTCGAGGTCCCACGGCACAGGCATCCAGCCGCGCTCGGGGTTGTGGTAGAAGTAATGGTTGGCGCCGGGGCGGAGGTCGATGTTGGCGACGAGTCGGTTAATGGCGTGGAAGCTGAAGTAGGACTCGACGTCCATATTCTTGCGCCACCACTCCTCGGCTTTGCCCTTTGGTCCGCTGCGAAATTGGTCCCATTCGCGCCCCGCGTCGCCGGGGTATCCGCCGGGGATATGCTGGACGCCGTGCTCGGGGGTGACGGTGATTCCGTCGGGCAAGCGGTGGTTTTTCAGCCACGCGCCGTCGGGGTCTTCGATGGCCTGATAGAGTCCCCACAAGTCGCCGTCAAATTGGGTCTTTCCCTGCTCTTCCGCAGACGAGACGACGCGGAAATGAACGGGCTGGCAGTCGGATGCGGGCACGCCGGCGAGCTGGTAGGCGCGGAAGGAAATGGCTTCATCAAGCCCGGCCATGCCGCGGTTTTCCTGGACCCACGGTGAGGCGCAGCCGTTCATGGCAAAGCTGTTCCAGCGCTCCTTGCGAGCCTTCCCCCATTGGTCGCGCATGGCAATCTCGTGGGCGGGGAGGAACTTGAAGCCCCACTTGTTTTTCCCGCTCTCGTAAGTGCTGGCGCTGCCGCGATTGTGAAAGGCGATGTGGTCGTAAACGTGGCCGTCGTGGACGAATGTGCCGGTGAGCCGCCGGTGGCTGAAGCCGCCATTATACTGACTGTTGCGGACATCCTCGGCATTCGCGACGAGGGTGAAAACGGGGAGCGTCTTTTGCATTTCCGCACTGAAAACAGTGGGCTGTGTCTTGCCCGGCTGCGATGCGCCAGCCCAGTCTGGCGGCCCATTCCACACGAAGTATGCGAAGTTCGGGCACGGGTCATCCGCGTAGGGCAGACGCACCATCGCACCGTCGCCGCCAGTTGCGGTGAAGCGATAGCGGACGAGCCGCCGGTTCGTCTGCGAAGCGGCGGGGACCGAGCCGGACCAGACGTTATCTTTCGCGAGCCGATCGCCATCGCGCCCGTCGTCGTTCAGCGCGAAATCCTGCCATCGCGTCTCGTAGTCCGCATCGCCCTTGCGCACGTAAAAACCCGGCTCGACGAACTGCACATGAGCCACGACGGACTGCACGCCTTCGCGGTCGGTGATTGCGGCGGAGAGGACGACGGGCTCGCCGGCTTTAGGCGAATCCGGCTTGTGCTGCACCCACGCGCAAGCGGGCGGAGCGCTGGCCGCAGCAACGGAGTTTTGTGCGCCGGGAGTAGGGCGCGTGCCGCCTTTCGCCTGACCCGGCAATGCGAGCGAAACGTCCATCGAGAGATCGCTACTATCGAGCGCGGAATTGATCGCCTGCACAGCGATGACGTTTTCCCCCTTGGTCAAAAAGCGCGCGGGATTGTCGATGTGCACTTCTTCCCAATCCCCGGCTTCGTGCTCCAGCGCAAGGGTCTTCAGCGTGAGAGCGCCTGCTGCGACGTTCAGCCGGGCGACCTCATGGCCGTTGATCCACACCACGCAGCCATCATCCACACGCGCCCGAAGGAGAAGCACGGCGGGCAATTCCTCGACGCGGAAACGATGACGAAAGAACGCGCAGCCGTAGCGGCCCAGCATATCGCCGAGCACCGTCGCATCATCATCGTCGCCGTAGCCAAAGCCTGCCTTCCCCGGCTTCCAAGCAGCATCTTCTTTGAAGTCGCGCGCCGTCCATGCGCCGGGCTCGGAGTCTCCCTTGCGCCACTTCCACCCGCTGCTGCGGGGAGGCAAAAAGACGCCCGATTTGGCCGCAGGCAGCGTGTCGCCAAATCCCGATGCCCGCCAATGTCCCGGCCGCGAAGCATCTGCGAGCGGGTGGATACGCTCCAGCGAAGACCCGACGCCCGCACTGGCGGTCGGCCATGGGAAACCAGCGCCATATTTGATCGACTCGACAAGTCGTCCGCCGGAATCAGCGAGCACGAGCTTCTCGCCCTCATTGCTCAGCTTCCCCGAAAACGGCCCGAGCGCTTTCACGGCGAACTCTTTCTCCAGCGCCGCCGTGTCTTGCGCGACCACGAGGTATCCTCCCGCGTCGAGAGTCGTGCCGATGGGGAAGACGAATTTATCGAGCTTCCAGCCATCGAGTTTCGCCGGAGCATCGCCCGCATTGAACAGCTCTACGAACTCCAGCGGGCGCTTGTCCTTCGGGTCAAAATGAACCTCGTTGATCAACACGCGCTCCGCCGCGAATGCGCACACACCAGTCAAAAAAAACAGCCATCCCATCAAACAAATCACGCTCTCAATATCCGCATCCCGTCCGACTCGTAGCAACAAAGTTCGGTGGACACTCTTTCGGCATTCGCATATCTCCCCTGCCACTCATGCCACTTCAGTTCGACCTACATTGCCACTCCTGGTTTTCCGGGGACGGCGTGAGCAGCCCGGAAGCCCTCATCGCCGCTGCAAAACGCGCGGGCCTCAACGGCTTCGCTCTCACCGACCACAACACCTGCGACGCATACCACTACTGCGTGGATAAAGGCTTTGCGCGCCTCGATGGCACTCCGGTGGACAACTTTCTCATCATCCCCGGCGTCGAAGTTTCCACGAAAGAAGGACACCTCCTCTGCATCGGGACTGTGCTCCCTCAAATGAAAGGGAAGCCCGCCAGCGAAGTCGTCCAGGCAATCCACGATGCAGGCGGACTCGCCATTCCCGCACACCCTTACGACGTGTTCCGTGCAGGCATCCGCGAAGACGTCCTCTCGACCTTGCCGATCGATGCGATTGAAGTATTCAACGCCGCGATTTCATTCCCGAAGTACAACACCATGGCCTACGAATACGCCAAGCGCCTCCGACTTCCCATGACAGCGGCCAGCGATGCGCACCACGAAGCATCCATAGGAGTGAGTCGGATGACGTTCGACACCGCCGACCATTCCGTAAACGGAATCGTGTCCGCCGTAAAAGCCGGTGGCCAAAGGCACGAGCATCTCCTGTCATTTCGCGACAAATTTAGGAAGACACTGAACAACTGGTTCCGCCTCCGCAGTCGCCGCACCTTCTCGCCCCCAACGAAGTAGCGGGAGGCTCGTTTTGATTTTCCCGATTGACGCAGCGATCGCCCGCAGCGAGACGAGACGCATGCCCACAGCTTACGACGAAGTTCAGTATCCAAGTGCCGTCTATTCCCAAACCCACCCGGACCGACTAGCGTCCATCGCGCTGCTTTCCGGCATGGAGCCGACTCCGGTGGAACGTTGTAGAGTGCTGGAACTGGGCTGTGGGGATGGATTCAATCTCCTAGCGATGGCGCGCGGGCTGCCGCACAGCGAGTTCGTGGGGATCGACCTCGCGGAGCAACCCGTCGCACGGGGCAACGCGATCGCCGCCCGCCTCGACCAGCAAAACGTCCGCCTGCTCGCGAAGGATGTCGCTGACGATTGTTCGAACTTGGGGAAGTTCGACTACATCATCGCGCATGGCCTTTACTCCTGGATCCCGCAGCACGTCCGCGAGCGTGTGATGCAGATGTGCCGTGCAAACCTCAGCCCCAGTGGCGTGGCGTATATCAGCTACAACGCATATCCCGGCAACCACATGCGCGATCTCGTCCGCGGGATGATGCGCTACCACGTCGCGCACTTCGACAGCCCCACGGTGCAAATCCAACAAGCGCGCGGGCTCATCAAATTACTCTCCGAAGCAGGAGCGCCCGGAGAACCGTATCAACAAATCCTCACGCGGGAGCTGGACCGTATTCGGAAATATACGGACTCCGGTTTTTTTCACGACGACTTGAGCGCGATCAATCAGCCCTTTTATTTCCACCAGTTCATGGCGCACGCGCAGGAAAACGGGCTTCAATTTTTGGGCGAAGCGGACATTTCGGAGAAGCAAGAATTGACGTATCCCGCCCATGTTCAGGCAGTCCTTCAGGGGCTCGATCCCGATGACGTCATCGGGCGCGAGCAGTATCGGGACTTCCTGCGCTGCCGGGCGTTTCGCCAGACGTTGCTTTGCCACGAAGGAATCCCTCTCGATCGATCGCTTTCACCGGAGCCGATGCGAAGACTATTTCTCTCCGGAGAGATCCGCTCTGCTGCGGCGCAGTCGGACATTTCCGGTGATGCTCCCGAGCTATTCACTGGGTGCAAAAAAGCAGAGCTCGAAACCAGCCGCCCGCTCATCAAAGTCGCGCTGCGACGACTCGGCACCGCGTGGCCCGTGCCGCTTCCATTTGACGATCTTCTGTCGCAGTCGCGCAGCGATCTCGCCCGCAGCGGCGACGAGAGATTGACCGAAGACGCCCACGAACTCAGCTCGGCAATGCTGGGAGCGTCCATCGCGGGAGCAGTGGAACTACGCGCGCACAATCCCCGCTTTATCATGAATCCCGGAGAGAAGCCGCGCGCCAGCTCCCTAGCCCGCGCCCAAATCGAAATGGGAAACCGCGTCGCCACATTGCTTCACGGCATCGTTCAAATTGATGATGAACCAAGCCGTATCCTGCTTCGTTTGCTGGATGGGACTCGTGACCGCGCCGCTCTCCGCGTCACGATGCAGGACACCATTCAAAATGGCAGGGAACTCTCCGAAGCAGACCTCGACGAAGTGCTCGGACAGCTCGCCCGCATGGCGCTCATTGAGGCTTAGCCACAGGCTTTCGGGCGATCACCACCATCCCGTCCACTGGCTTGAAAAACTCGAGCCGCAGCGCGGTGAATGTGACTTGGATAATCTCAAACTCTGCCTGACTGAGCGCGGAGCGGACGTATTTCTCCGTGTGTGTGTAGCGCCCCGATGGCTCCAGAGTCATCGGCGAACTGCCCAATGATGAGACCGTTTTCTCCACCGTAAAAATGAGGTAACCTCCGCCGCGAAGCGCATTAAAAGCAGCGGAGGAAACTGCCTCCAAGCGCCCGAAATAGCAGAGCGTATCCGCGGAGATAATCGCGTCATACGCATCCTGCTTTCCGCTGATAAATGCGGTCAATTCCGCAGCGACAAGACTGTCGTAACCTCCGCGAGCTCTCGCCTTTTCCAGCATCCCATTCGACAGATCCACGCCATCGAGCCGTAGCGCGTAAGGGCGCAATAACGGACCGCAAAGCCCGGTACCGCAGCCTGCGTCGAGAATCTCAAGACTTCCATCCGGCTCCGGCACGCAACTCTTCAGCGCATCCGCGACCAGTTGCGGCGCGCGGTAGTCGAGGCCTTTGAGCTTTTTGTCGAACGACTCTGCAAACCGATCAAACACATGCACGACGAAGTTGTCCCCTGCCCTTTCCGGGATCGCTTCGCCTGACCCGGCGGATAGCAAATGCAAGGGAACGGGATTGGCCGGGTCTGCCTCGCTCCATTTCCTCCAAGCATCCCGCGCGTCCGCCTCCCGTCCCATCATGTTCAGCGTGAGTCCGAGGAGTGAGTTCGCGTAGCTGTCTTTGGGATCAATCTCCACTGCTTTTCGATACGCCTCAATGGACTCATCGAGCCGCCCTTGGTCGTAAAAAATACCCGCCAATACGACGAACGACATCGGGTCGCCGGAGTTGACTTCGGTATGTCGCACGATGGCATCGGTTGCCTCGTCTTTTCGTCCCTGCTTCCAGAAAATGGAGCCTAATCGGCCATACGCCTCGGGGTGACCTGGCCGACGTTCAATCACCGCCCGGTAAGCTTCCACGCTTTCATCCAGCCGTTCGAGTTTTTCCAGTGCGCTGCCGAGATTGAGGTAAGCATCCGCGTGACCCGGCTGAAACGCGATCGCCCGTCGATACGCATCCACGGCACCGGTGAAATCCTGACGAACGCTCGCCATGACGCCGAGATTGTTGTGGGCATCCGAAAACTCCGGGCGAAGTTCAATGGCCCGCTGATAGGCAGCAACCGCATCCGTAATTTCCCCGCGCGTTTTGAGAACATTGCCGAAGTTATTCCAGAAATCCGCGTGCTCCGGAGCGAGGACAAGGGAGCGCGCGAGCAACGCCGTGGCGAGCTCCGCTTCCCCGCGTTTGAAGGCGATTAAACCCGAAAAATGCAGCGCATCGGGACTATCCGGCCATGCCTCCAAAACGCGGTCACAAATAGCTTCAGCTTCGTCAAGTTTGTCCCGCTGTAGCGCCTGGCTTGCAAGTTCCAGCACCTCAGCGACCGTCATTTCAACCTCTCGGGGCGTCTCGCCATTCATAGAAAAACCGATTAACCTAAACGGAAGGCGAGTGGATGCGCAGGCTCCGATACGGAGCGAAGGCTGACCAGCAGGACGGAATCTCGCCCCTTCACAGAAAGCACCGGCATGAGGCCGCGGCTCAAAATTGCCTCCGCCGCTTTTTCCGAGAGCCAAGCCTCGGCGCACGGCTTCGTCTCCTTTTCGCCGCCCGCTTTGAATGAGTAAACCGGAAGCCCACCGATCTCACCGCCAGCGCCACCGAGCTCCATATCCCAGCCATCCTCCGCAAACGATGTCACCATTCGATGTCCGCACAGGAACGCCGGATTCGCCCAAAGGTAAGCTTCATGAGGCTCGCCATTCTGCAACTCCTCGAAAGGAAACGTCTGGATCGGGTCGCTCGCGTTTCCATAGGGCTGGCGGATCAAGAACCGAGGAAGCGCAAGACCGATGCGTGTGGCCAAAGCATCCTGGCGCAATGGCATCGCCTTTGGCTGAGTCCAATCGAGCGAATTTGGCTGCGTAGCGAATGATGCACAGCCTGCCAGTTCCGGCTTCGCTGCGCCGATGAACGCGCTCCCGCATGAGGCTGCAAGGCGGGCGATTCGCAGCAATGCTTCCGAGTCGCCAGCGCCAAATGAAAACGCCCCGAGAATCACCGCTGGCGCAAGCTTCTCGAGATGCCGGCCGATTCCCGTCGCAGCAGGATTCTCCAGCGCGGACAACTGCGCGTCCAGTTCGTCTCGCGAAATATCGATCGCGTGGAGCTTCACATTTTCTCCCGCCTCACGGACGAGAAAATCCAGCCCTCTCCATGCAGCCTCGACCGACTGAAAGTCTGGATGATGCAGAATGCTCCGCAGCCCTTTGGCAATCAACTCCTCCAGCATCGGCAGGAGTTGCTGCTGGCTCATGCTCGGGCTCCGAATGACGGACGGCTCGACGGCCTGCTTGATCAAATCTCCGACGATGGAATCCGGAGCCTTCGGGGCAACATGCTCGGTCGGCGGACGTCCGAGCAAACGCGCAATCGTATCGTCGGCAGACTCGGCAGTTGCAGGAGTTTCCTTCGTCGCAGCGGCAAGCGGAGCGGCTTCGCCGTGGAGCATCGTCTGCACTTCCGCAGCCGCGCTCTCGGAGCCACCCGGCACCTTCATGCGGGTACGCAAATCAACAAGGCGCGCAAAGGAGGGCACGTTTTTCAACAATTGGTCCGGGTGAAAATCTTCGAGAGACTGAAGCGAAATGACACCGACTGCCGGGAGGTTCAGCGACGCGCCAAACTGCGCGCAAGCCGGGCCAAAATTATCGCAGTCCACGTGGAGTGGACGCGCTCCTTTCCCAGCGCCGCCGAAGTTCGCCAGAATCGCGATGCGCAGCGGAGCATCCTCGTCCAGAGGCTCGCCACCGGCATTCTTTTGGAATGAAAAATCGAAGCTGACATGGGGTCGTTTGATTGGGTCGGGCATACAGATATTGGTTGGTGTGAACTGCGGGCCGAGCTACGGCGTAGAAATGCGTATAGAATGCGGAAAGACAGATCAAGTCTTCCCATCGCTAATACGCGCCACACATCCCGCCGGAACAAGCGGCTACCAATGTTTCCCGCCCCTCCTACAACGCAGGCTTTTCCTTATGCCACGGCGTGGACTGCTCGTAAGCGTGCGCGATTTGCAGGAGCTGCGCCTCTTTCCACGGCTGACCGATAAGCTGGACACCAATCGGCAATTTCACGCCATCCGTCGTTGCAAACCCGCACGGAAGACTCACGCCGCAAGTTCCGGCGAGGTTGCAGGCGATGGTGAAAATGTCGGCCAAATACATCTTCATCGGGTCGTCCGTACGATCGCCCGCCTTGAACGCAGGCTCCGGCGAAGTCGGACAAATAATCGCATCCACCTGCTCGAAAGCCTTGGTGAAATCATCGCGAATCAGCGTCCGCACCTTCTGCGCGCGGAGGTAATACGCGTCGTAGTATCCGCTCGAAAGCACATACGTCCCGAGGATGATGCGCCGCTTTACTTCCGGCCCAAAGCCTTCCGCGCGGCTGCGCGCATACATCTCCAGCAGATTTTCCGTCTGCGCCCGATGACCGTAACGCACGCCGTCGAAGCGCGCCAGATTCGCCGAAGCCTCCGCCGTCGCGATGACATAATAGACGCTCACCGCGTGCTCCGTATGAGGCAGCGACACCTCCACGATTTCCGCGCCGAGCGATTCGTAATGCCGCACCGCAGCCCGCACCGCCGCGTCCACCTGCGGATCGATTCCGCTGATGAAATACTCCTTCGGCATGCCGAGTTTCACGCCTTTCAA